>JAILCJ010000020.1 GCA_024680445.1 Campylobacter sp. | reverse complement strand
AGGAACAGATGCACTTGGTAATACATCCGTAGGTATGGACCTTACTTATACTCTTGATACTACTGCTCCTGAAATTTATGATGTAACTGCTACTGCTGTTGATACAGATACTGTTGCCGATATGACTGCTGAAAAGGCTATCTTTAACGTTAAAACAGAGCCAAATGCCAAGGTATTTATACTTAATGAACAAGGTCGTCTAGTTGCGGCTGGTAGAGCTGACGCCAATGGTGACTTTGAAATAACAGGTAAAGCGGTTCAACTTGGAGAAAAAATTACCGTTAAAACCGAAGATAACTTTGGTAATATGAGCAAATTAGATGATATCATAGTTGATAAAATAATTCATCCTAATGATAAAAGCACAGAAGTTGCTATAACTAGCATAATAGACGACAAGGCTAACTATGTTATAGAAAATGGCAATGTAGTTGAGAAAGCAGACAACACAAATGTCTTAGGTAAAACTACAAACGATAACACTCCAACCCTAAATGGTACTGGTGAAGCTGGTGCTACTATAACTGTATTTGACGGTACAAAAGAACTAGGCACAACTGAAGTTGGTGCTGATGGTAAATGGACTTTTGAAGTTAAAAAGCCACTTTCTGATGGCGAACATGAAATTTCAGTTTCTGCAAGAGACAGACTTGGCAATACAAATACCATAAATGGCAATCCAGCAGTTGCTAGCGCTATGGTTTTGGTCGATACTAGTGCCGCTGATATAATTAGCAAAGAATTCACTAACAACATCGACAACGACAATGTTACAGACAACAATGTTAACGGCAGACAACCTGATTATTACTTCACAGGTAAGAGCCAAGACGAAGAAGCTTACACTCTAAATAGAAATGAAGTAAGAATCGAAAATGGCAAAGTTACAGCCGATGTTCAATTCAAATTTTATGGTGATGTAAAAGCTGGTGATAGTCTTGTTTACACTTATGATATAGAAGATAACAGATCAGGCAATAAGTGGAACGAAAGACATGGCGTTAGCGAGGTTTATACTTTAACAGCTAGCGATGTTGCAAACGGTTATGCAAATGTTCCACTAGTTATCACTGGTAACCAAGACTTTAACCACCACACACTACGTGTTAAGGGTTATGTAGTCGATCAAGCTGGCAATAAAGGCGAAGATCTAGATCCAAAAGATATAAATCTTGATATCGTTGGACCAAGAGCCATTACAGCTATCAAAAATGCATCTTTTGGTGATGATGTAACAGCAGAAGACGGCTTTACTACAACAGATACAACTCCAACTATATCTGGTGTTTTGGATTATTATTCATACAACAATTACGAAGTATACAATGCCGCTAAAGGTACTGGTTGGTCATCAAACAACGATAAATACGGTGCCGTTGCTATGGAATTTTCTTATAGAGCACAAGGCGAAAGCGAGTGGACAACTCTAAATGTTTTGGTTGATAGAGCTACTGGTAAATTTGAATTTACTATGCCAAATGAGTTAAGCGAAGGCAACTATGAAACTAAGATCGTTCCTATAGATCAAGCCGGTAATAAAGGTGCAGAATACACATGGCAAAACTTTAGCATAGAATCTGCTATCCCAGATACACCGGTTATAACCGATGTTTATAACGACTATGGCTATAGAATAGACAACAACGGCCTTACAAACGACCCAACTCCAAGCATAGTTGGTACAGCAAAAGCTGGTTTGACAGTTAAACTTTATGATGGTAGTGAATTTATCGGCGAAACTGTTGCTGACGCTTATGGCAACTTTGAGTTTACTCCAAGCAAACTAAAAGACGGCGATCATGATTTTACAGCAGTTGCAGTTAGTGCTAGCAACAAAGATTCAGCTCCTTCAAATGTTTATGGTGTTTCAACTGATACTGATGAATTTGCAACAGCAAATGTAAATGTTGAGTACGATTATTCTATCCATAATGGTGGTAAATCTATCAGCCAAGCAAATGGTACAGTTTGGAGAATCAACTCTGGCTCAAAAGGTACAGCTACTCTTGAAGATATTGAGTACTCAAAATATGTAAATGATGTTCATCAAGGTTATTGCTTCAAATCAACAGGTCTTGACTATGCTACAGGCAATGATGTAAACAGATATGACAGACTTTCATATAATGCTCAATACGATGTAAAAGACGGTTATGTAACTTATAGAGAAAATGGTCACTGGATACAACACGATAAAGGTTGGCAGTACACAAATGCACTAAAAACTTTCCTTGGTGATGATGCTGATACTTTGCTTATGGATCGTTGGGTAAATTCAAACGGTCAAGGCACTAGCGGACAACTAGAAGGTACTATACGAGATGATTTAGTTTATTCATATATCACAGTTGATGGTTATATGTATATAGAAGCTGGTACTTATACCTTAACAGCAGGCGACGGAATAGATAGCCACCTAAATCAATATGTAAACGATATGTTTAGAATGTGCGTTAAAGATCTTAATGGCAACCAAATAACAGACGGCAAAGTTAAAGTTGACTTTGTTCAACAAAATGGCGATAACAGCAGAGATCTTACTCTAGAAGTATCAGAAAGCGGTTTTTATAAAGTTGATGTTGCTTATGCTGATAGTTTCTATGGTGTTGGTTACAATACAAAATGGGGTGGTTTAAAAGGAAGCGAATCATGGAAAAATAAACTTCTTGGTGATGACTACGGCGATGTTTATCAACAAACTGCTTCACTAAAACCAGCATTTAGAAACGAAAATGGCGAAATTTTCACAGTTGGTGATTCAAAAGCTATGAGATTTATCGATCCTTGCTTGTTGCCAGATGGTTTAACTCTAAATGATATCCAAGTAGTTCAAAACGATGAAGCCTTCGTTGTTGCTTCTGGTTTGGCAGTTTATAACCTTTCTAATGGTATTCTTAAAATCGCTGATAGCTATAAAGCTGTTATCAATGTTGAAGTTTCAGATCCAGACGGTACTCCACTTGCAGAAGGCACTCGTGTAGATCTTACTTATAAAGGCGAAACTCATGACTTATATGCCGATAGCGAAGGCAAAGTTTCTTATGCCTTTGATCTAGTTAACGGAAAAGGTGATAGCCTACAAAGCATATTTGAATTTGATGTTAGTACAAGCGATAAAGCTGGTAATGAGATATGCCAACACTTCTTGGTAGATAATAGCGATAAAGATGTAAGCTTTAACTGGTCAAGAGAAGGCAGAGACCTTAACTTCAAAACTGGTGCTGGAGATGACTATATCGCAACTGGTAGAGGCGATGATATCGTTGACGCAGGCGAAGGTTCAGACACTATAATAACTGGTGCTGGCGATGATAGAATAGTCTTTGACGCAAACGACAGATATATAGACGGTGGTGCTGGAAACGATACCCTTGTTATCAAAGAAAATATTGACTTTGGCTATGTAAATGACTTGGCTTATAAAGTAAATAACATAGAAGCTCTTGATATGCGTGGTGATGCTTCTGAGATAACTATCAATGCTGACGATGTTCTTGGTATGACTGACGATATCAGCACTATCCTTAAAATCGACGGTGACGCTGGTGATAGAGTTAGAGGCGACTGGGTAGAATCTGCAAATCAAAACGCTGATAATGGCTATGTTCTTTATGAAGGTCAAACTTCAGCTGGTCAAACAGTTTATATCCAAATAGACGATAAAGTTTCACACGAATTCTAATCACTGCCAAGTGATAAGGGCGAGGCTCCTCGCCCTTTTTTTACTAAATTTTCCTTGTATCAAATTTGATGATTTTAAAATTTTGTTGAAGCAAATTTGCTATCAAATTTCAAAAATTTGATAGCTTTTTATGAGTTTTGAGAAATTAAATGTTTTTTACGACTTCGTTTTTTTCATTTACTAAAACGATTTTTGGTGTGAAAGTTTTGGCTTTTTTAGGCGACATACTTGCATAAGCGACTATGATAACGATATCGTCTTTTTGAACTTTTCTTGCTGCTGCGCCGTTTAGGCAGATTTGTCCGGGTTTGCCTTTTATCACATAAGTGCTAAATCTTTCGCCATTGTTAATGTTTAAAATTTCTACCTTTTGCCATTGGCAAAGTCCGGCTGCATCGATGAGCTTTTCATCTATGCTAATCGAACCAACATAGTTAAGATTTGCGTCCGTAACCCTTGCTCGGTGAATTTTGTTGCTTAAAACTTCGATTTTCATTTTTAAATCCTTTGAATTTTTAAATTTTTTGCTTATAAATTTTGCTTTTTAGATATCAAATTTGATCCAAAATATAGCAAAATTTATCAAATTTGCAAATTTAGCACTTAAAATTTTAAAAAAAGCAAAAATTATAAAGTTATTTAAATTTGCGAATTTCAAATTCAAGTAAAATTTTATAATCAAATTTGAAAAAGTAAATTATTTGCCAGATAAAATTTCTCTTACCACTTCTTTATCACTAAAATGGTGTTTGACGCCTTTTATTTCTTGATAGTCTTCATCGCCTTTGCCAAGAATCACCAAGGCTTCGCCCGAACGCAAGTTTTCAAGTCCTAGTTTTATAGCTTCGCGTCTGTTTGCTTCTGTGATAACATTTTCATCCATTTTCATGCCAGCACAAATTTCAGAGATTATCGTTTCTGGTTCTTCACTGCGTGGATTGTCGCTTGTAACTATGCAAACTCTGGCGTATCTTTGGGCACATTGTCCCATAAGCGGGCGTTTGCCTTTGTCTCTATCTCCGCCGGCTCCAAAAACTACAACCAAATCTTGATGACGCAAGGCATTTAAGACTTTTGCCATGCCGTCTGGTGTATGGGCAAAATCCACGATAACAAGGGGATCGTTACAAACGACCTCTACTCGTCCCTCCACCCCTTCAAAATTTTCTAAAATTTCGCTAAGTTTTTGTAAATTTTTGCCTTCTTGTAAGTTTTTGCCCTCTAAAAGCAAGACGCCTCCAAGAGCGGCAAGTATGTTTGCAAGATTGAATTCGCCTTGCAAGGGCGAAGTGATGTTTATTTCGCCAAATGGAGTGCGTAAGATAGCGTCTATACCGCCTTTTAAGCCATAGGCGATAGGTGAAAAATTCCCAGCTTTAACAAGCGAATAAGTGTAGGCATTTTTGGCATTAAATTTGATAAATTTGTCGTCTATGTTTATGAGTTTTAGACTATCGTCGCTAAAAAAACTAGACTTTACTTTGGCGTATTCTTCAAGGGTTTTGTGATAATCAAGATGATCTTGGCTGATATTTGTAAAAACTTTAAGATCAAATTTCAAGCCCTCGATACGGTTTTGGGCGATAGCGTGAGAGCTTACCTCCATGACGAAGTATTTGCAAGCTTTTTGTGTGGCGATTTGCAAATAGCTAAGGGTTTTAAGGATAAAAGTCGTTGTTAGGCTTTTTTCGTCTATCCTTTCGCCATTTATAAACGCCCCTCTGGTGCCGCAAAGCGCGCATTTATGTCCCAAAGAATTTAGCATATGAGCCATAAGTGCTGCCGTTGTGGTTTTGCCATTTGTGCCGGTGATTCCGATGAGTTTTATATTTTTGTCTATGCCTAAAAGCTCCATGGCTTGGCTTACTGATATGAGTTTGGCACCATGAGCCAAGGCGTCGTCTTTAAATTTGGCATTTGTATCGCATAATAAAAATAAGCAACCATTTTCGCACTCTTGCGAATTATCGCTTATGAAATTATCTTTTATGTAAATTTTCATCGTTTTTTCTCTTTTCTAATTCTTCAAAAAGCCCTCGTAAACGCTCGTCATCGCCAAACATATTAGCCGCACTTTCAAGATAACTTGTGCTCATATCTAAAAAGTCATTTTTTATAAGATCACCTATAAATTCTAAAAAATCATTTTTGTTTGATATAAGCACTCTTGTTGAGAACATGATGTTTTCAAAAACATTTTTAAAACCGCTTTTTTTACTAAGGGTTTTGAAGTCTTCATAAGTTATGGCGTCTTGCTCGTCAAGCTCGCTAGGTTCGTCACTTTTGCTTTCTAAAACTTCTAAAATTTCATCTAAATTTACATTTTCTCTTTGCAAATTTTTTCGTGTGGAGTATTCAAAAAGCATACGCCCTTCATCGGGGGCTTTTTTGGCTAAGGAACAAAGCATTATCAAAAACAATAAATCTTCGTCTTTGTTTTGTTCGTAAGCCATAGAAAAAAAGTTCATTGCTTCACTAAATCTGCCTTGTTTAAAGCATCTAAGTCCGCTTTTTTTATAATTTATCAAATTTTCTTACCTTATAAATTAAATTCTTCGCCCAAAGGTATATTTATAACTTCAAGTTCTGGATGAATTTCTATGCGAAGTTGACGTTCGATGCCAAATTTTAAAGTGGTTTCACTAGCCGCACAACCATGGCAGTGTCCGACCAAGCGAAGGTAAATTTTGCCATCTTTTATACCTAAAAGCTCCATATCTCCGCCATCATTTTGTAGCATAGGTCTTACCTTGTCAAGCACTCTCATGACAGGCTTTTGAAGTTCATCGTCGCTAAATGGTATCATTTTCGTCCTTTTTTGATTATTATACTACTTAAAATTCAATTTTGTATCTCTTTTATCAAAAGTTGTGGAGTTATCAGCCCACGAAATGAATTTTTTGATATAGAAAAGATTATGTCTATATTTTCACCAGCTCTTGCTCTGCGTGAAAAGTTAAAAAACAAGCCTTCAAGGGTTTTGTTGCCTTTTTCAAGTATGAGTTTTTGGTGATTTTGCTCTTTGCCAATGAGTCTTTCGTTTTTGACACGAACATTTTCTAGCTTGAAAATAGGGCGAGGATTTTTTTGCCCGTAAGGCTCGAAAAATTCCAAAATTTCAAGCATGTTGTAGTCTATTTCATTTGCGTCTAAAACTCCAAGAAGTTCATCGGACTTGCAAAATTCGTGCATATCCATTAAAAAACAACTTCGATTTATGGCTTCTTTAAATTTCTGTAAATTTTGTGGTTCACATACCAATCCAGCCGCCCCTTTGTGTCCGCCATAGCTATTTAAAAGCTCTGCGTGTTGGGCTATAAGAGATAAAATATCTAGTTTTCCTATGCTTCTTGCACTACCCTTTGCGCGACCTTTATCTATGCTAAAAACTATGGCTGGTTTTTTGAAGTGCTTTGATAATCTGCTCGCAACTATGCCGATAACGCCTTCGTGCCATTGTTCGCCCCAAGTAACTATGATATGGTCTTCTTCTTTGACATCTTTTAGTGAGCTTTCAAAAAGCGCTCTTTCTTCTTCTTTGCGTGAGTTGTTGAAATTTACTATCATGTCAAGATAATCAAATGCTTTGTTTTTGTTTTTTGAACGTAAAAAGTTAAATGAAGCCATTGCATCGTCCATTCTGCCGGCAGAATTTATAAGCGGAGCAATGAGAAAACTTACATCATCGCAACGAAATTTATCCATGCCATAATATTCTTTTATGGCTACGACGGCAGGGCGTTTTGACTTGCTAAGGCGTGAAATTCCAAGCTTGACTAGAAGTCTATTCATATCCCTTAGCTCCATCATATCGGCTATGATAGCTATGGCTAAAAATTCTATAAATTTAGACATATCATAGTCTATGTTAAAGACTTCTTTTAAGGCTCCGATAACATACCACGCCACTTCTGCACCGCAAATTTCAATGTTTGGAAAGTTGCAGTCGTTTTGTTTTGGATTTATGATAGCATAAGCATCTGGTAAAATTTCAGGTGGCATGTGGTGATCTGTGATTATCAAATCTATGCCTTTTTGCTTGCAAAGCTCTGCGGCTTCGTTTGCACTTATGCCATTATCAACGGTGATGATAAGATTTGTATCGCTTAGTTCTTCTATGATTTCACTATTTAGTCCATATCCGTCTTTAAAACGATTTGGTATGCGAACTTGATAGTTTTTATAGTCCATATCATCAAGGAATTCCGCCATTAAAACGCTTGAAACAACGCCATCTACATCATAGTCTCCAACGATAGCTATGCTTTGATTTTCTAAAATGGCTTGTTTTATGCGATTTGCGCCTTTATAAATGTCTTTAAAGACGCAAGGTTTAGGGATTTGCGAGAGTTTTGTATGTATATCTTTTTCAAACCTTTTCTCTAACAATTCCCTTATTTTTGCCTTATTCAGCATTTAAACTTGCTTTTACAAAGCCTAGTATCGTTGGGTTTGGTTTTGTAAGTCGGCTTGTAAATTCTGGATGAAATTGCACTCCAAGAAAAAATGGGTGGTCTTTTAGTTCGATAACTTCGATAAGTCCGTTGCTAGAACCGCTGATGATGATACCAGCTTTTTCAAAGGCATTTTTGTATTTTGGGTTTGCTTCGAAGCGGTGACGGTGCCTTTCTTTTATGCGTTTTGAACCATTATACACACGAGATAATAAAGTGCCTGATTTTACATCACATTCGTAAGCGCCAAGTCTCATTGTGCCTCCAAGCGGACTTTTATGGGTGCGAATTTGCTCTTTGCCGTGAGCGTCTATGAAACTATCTATAAGATAAATTATAGGATTTTTGCAGTCTTTTTTAAATTCTACCGAACTCGCATCTTCAAGTCCTAGCACATTTCTTGCAAATTCGATAAGGGCAAGTTGCATGCCTAGACAAATTCCAAGATAAGGGATCTTTTTTTCTCTGGCAAATTTGATAGCTTCGATTTTACCAGCTACACCTCTTTCACCAAAGCCACCGGCAACTAAAATGCCGTCTACATCTTTTAAGTATTCACTGGCGTTTTGTTCGTCTATCTTTTCGCTATCGAGCCATTTTAAATTTACTCTTGTATCAAGCGTTGCACCAGCGTGGATAATGCCTTCGGTTAGACTTTTATAGCTTTCTTTTAGGTCTATATATTTGCCAACAAAGGCTATGGTGCTTTCTTTTGTTGGTGCGATTATACGTTTAACCAAGCTATCCCAGTTTTTCATATCTGGTTTTACTATCTCAAGTCCTAAAATTTCGGCTATCGGTGTTAAAATATCTTGATTTAAAAAAGAAAGTGGAATTTGATAAATGCTTTTGCTATCTGGACTTTCTATAACGCAGTTTTTATCAACGCCACAACTACTGGCGATTTTGTCTTTTAGTTCGCGATTTAGTGGCATTTCGGCACGGCAAATTATCATATCTGGTGTTATGCCTATGCGACGAAGTTCGCCAACGCTGTGTTGAGTAGGCTTGGTTTTTAACTCACCGGCAACTTTTATATAAGGTACAAGAGTTAGATGAATATTCATAGTATTTTTGCGTCCAACTTCGCCTTTTAAAGCTCTAATAGCCTCTAAAAATGGCAAACCTTCGATATCTCCAACCGTTCCGCCTATCTCGACTATGAGAATTTCTTGATCTTCGCCTGCTTTTTTGATACGATTGACTATCTCACCGACTATGTGCGGTATGACTTGAATAGTTTTGCCAAGATAATCGCCTCGTCTTTCTTTTTCTATGACCGAGCTATAAACTCGTCCTGTCGTGAAGTTATTATCTTGACTTAGACTTTCGTCTAAAAATCTTTCATAATGCCCCAAATCAAGGTCTGTTTCTGCTCCGTCATCTGTTACAAAAACTTCCCCGTGTTCGAGTGGACTCATGGTGCCCGGATCAACATTTATATAAGGATCAGCCTTTAAAATGCTGACTTTTAGCCCAGAGTGTTTTAAAAGTGTAGCTATACTAGCCGCCGCAATACCCTTGCCAAGGGAGCTTAAAACTCCACCAGTAACAAAAATATACTTTGTTTGCATTTTTTACCTTTTTTCATATTTTTTTTTAATGCTTAATTATATCCTTTTAAATTTAGTTAGTAATTAAAACTGATTTTTAATTAATTTTAAACTATATTTGCTATAATATCCGCCTAAAAAATCTATACATGGAGGTGTGGTATGAGACGTGGTTTTACGATGATCGAACTTGTATTTGTGATCGTAATACTTGGAATTTTAGCAAGTATAGCCGTACCAAGAGTAGCTGCTGTTAAGGATGACGCAGAGGCCGCAAAGGTAGCAAACAATCTTGCAACGCTTGTAAAGGACATTAAATTTCAATGGCTAACTACTGGTGAGCCAGAGACTGTAAATTTAAATGAAATGACACAAGTTCCGCTTGTAGATAAAGATGGCAAAGCGTTGGCTTCTGGAAATGTTGCTTATTTAACGGCTTCAAAAGCAAAATGTATCAAGGTTACGCTTAACAAAAAAACAGCTGGTAGTGATACTGAAGCTGCTAAACCAGCTTATTTAAAAGTACAAGGCGAAAGCAATACCACTGTTTGTAATGCTGTATATAAAAATGAAGCTGTAAATGGTTTTATAAAATCTAAATTTTCTTATACAGGCTCAAACGGTCAACCTACATCGTCAGATGAAGGCGAAGTGCTTATTGGTGGCTTAGGTCTTAATTAATCAAATTTAAGCCCAATTTTTTGGGCTTAAATTTTAAAATTTTGAGTTTATCAAATTTGAAAATTAAAAATTTGTTCTTTTAAATTTGTTTTGTTTGAAATTTTGAGTTATGATTTTTTTTAAAATTTGCCAATGGTAAATTTTGATTTTTA
>JAILCJ010000211.1 GCA_024680445.1 Campylobacter sp. | reverse complement strand
AAATTGGTATAAAATTTGCTAGAATTACGAAAAAAATTATAAGGTTTTAAATGAAAATTTTGATAACTGGAACTGCTGGATTTATAGGATTTCATCTAGCAAATGCCCTTGCAGCAAGGGGTGATGAGATAATAGGCTATGACAATATAAATGATTATTATGATGTAAATTTAAAATTAGCTAGACTTAAAAATGCTGGTTTTGATATAAGTCAAATCGAAGAAAAAAAACTAATAAGTTCAAAAAGTAAATCAAATTTGAGCTTTATAAAGGCTGATTTGTGCGATAAAGATAGCATGGATAAGCTTTTTAAAAATGAAAAATTTGACTGTGTAGTAAATTTGGCTGCACAAGCTGGCGTTCGCTACTCTTTGCAAAATCCACATGCTTATATCGATAGCAATATCACTGGCTTTTTAAATATACTTGAAAATTGCCGACATAATGAGGTAAAAAACCTTGTATACGCAAGTTCAAGTTCGGTTTATGGACTAAATGAAAATATGCCGTTTTCAACCCACGAAGGCGTCAATCACCCTATCAGTTTGTACGCGGCGAGTAAAAAAAGCAACGAAATGATGGCACACACTTACAGTCATCTTTTTGCCGTGCCAACTACTGGACTAAGGTTTTTTACGGTTTATGGACCATGGGGACGACCTGATATGGCTTTGTTTTTGTTTGTTGATGCTGCACTTAAAGGCAAAAGCATAGATGTTTTCAACCACGGAAAAATGCGTAGAGATTTCACTTATGTTGATGATATAGTTAAGGGTATCATAAAATGTGTTTTAAACCCTGCCAAAGCAAATTTGACATGGGACGCACACAAACCAGACCCTGCAAGTTCGAGCGCTCCATTTAAAATTTACAATATCGGCAATAATAGCCCAGTTGAATTAATGGAGTATATTCATGCTATCGAGTTAAAAATAGGGCGTGAGATAAAGAAAAATTACTTGCCACTTCAAGCTGGCGATGTTCCTGCGACTTTTGCAGATGTGAGCGATTTGGTGCGGGATTTTGACTATAAGCCAAACACTAGTGTAAATGACGGAGTTGCAAGATTTATAGAGTGGTATTGCGATTTTTATGGAGTTAAGTTTTGAGAGTTATTTTTGTTTTATTTTTGTTTATAAATTTGCTTTTTGGCGTGCCATTAATGTTGCTTGGCGAGTATAAAGGTCAAGATGTTTCTGGTTGGTTAGCCAGTGAAAAGCTTGATGGTATAAGGGCGTATTGGGACGGGAAAAAATTGCTTTCACGAAGTGGCAAAATCATAGCTGCTCCAAGCGAATTTACAGCGAAGTTTCCGCCATTTGAGTTAGACGGTGAGTTGTATAGCAAACGAGGCGATTTTCAAAGAATTCAATCCATCGTAATGGATAAAACTCCAAATATACAAGCTTGGAAAGAGATAAAATTTTATATTTTTGATGTGCCAAAACAAAGCGGTGGTTTGCTTGTAAGACTAGAAAAAATCAAGGATTTTTTAAAACAAAAACCAAATGAAAACATTAAGGTTATACAGCAAAAATATATAAAAGATAAAGATGAACTTTTACTTTTTCATGACTATATAGTCAAGATCGGTGGTGAAGGCGTTGTTGTGCGTGAACCAAATGTTGACTATATCGTTGGTAGAAATGATTTAAATCTCAAATTTAAAAATTTTAAAGACGATGAGTGCCTTGTAGTTGGCATAAATCAAGGCAAGGGTAAAAATTCGGATAAAATGGGTTCTATTACTTGCCAAAAAGACGAAAAACTTTTTAAAATCGGTTCTGGTTTTAGTGACGAAGACAGACACAATCCCCCAAAAATCGGAGAAATTATCACTTACAAATATCAAAATTTAACCAAAAAAGGTTTGCCAAGATTTCCGATTTTTTTACGAGTTAGAAAAGAGTAAAGCAAAGTTTTAATTTATAAACTCTTTGCTGTGTTGTTAGCTACTAGACACATTATTTTATATATTAAAAAGCCAAATTTGATTATAATCGCCCAAATTTTTTCAAGGATATATCAATGAAAATTTTAGTTACTGGCGGAGCGGGATATATCGGTTCGCATGTTGTAAAAGCACTTTTAGAACTTGGAGGACATGAGATAAGCGTGCTTGATAACCTTAGTAAAGGTTCGCAAATGGCGATAAATTCGCTAAAAAGCGTTGGTGAGTTTAAATTTATAAAAGCAAATTTAGAAGATGATTTAACTCAAATTTTCAGCGAGGGCAAATTTGATGCTATTATTCATTTTGCCGCATTTATCGAAGTCTTTGAAAGTACGCAAGATCCGCTTAAATACTATCTAAACAATACAGCAAATGTCGCTAGAATTTTAAGATACTGTAAACAATTTGACGTAAATCGTTTTATTTTTAGCTCCACGGCAGCAGTTTATGGCGAACCAAGCACTCCGGAAGTTAGCGAAGACAGCCCAACAATGCCTATAAACCCTTATGGCAACTCAAAACTAATGAGTGAACGTATCATCAAGGATTATGCTGCTTCAAACGAAAATTTCCGCTACGCAATACTTAGATATTTTAATGTTGCGGGTGCAAGCGAAGACGCACTGATAGGACAAAACTATCCAAACGCCACTCACCTTATCAAAATAGCCACCCAAACAGCTCTTGGCAAACGCGATGGCATGGGAATTTTTGGTGATGATTATGCTAGTAAAGACGGCACTTGCGTGAGAGATTATATCCATGTTTGTGACCTTGCGGATGCCCATATCGCCGCACTTGATTATATAAACGCAAATAAAAGCGAAGTTTTTAATGTCGGATACGGCAGGGGATTTAGCGTCAAAGAAGTCATTGATGTTGCAAAAAAGGTAAGCGGTGTGGATTTTAAAGTAAGCATACAACCTAGACGACAAGGCGATCCTGCCGTGCTTATCTCAAACGCAAACAAGCTAAAAACCTTAACAAAATGGACGCCTAAAAGAGATGACTTGGCATTTATAGTAAAAACCGCCTTGGAGTGGGAGAAAAAGATATAAATTTAGGCATTTGATTTTAAGTTTTTTTGCAATTTTGTTAGTAAATAATTTTGCAAATTTTGTGTAAAATAACTCTTTTTAAAAAATGACGAAAATTTGGCTTTGATTTTATTAAATTTTGCTAAAAATTTTTCGCCTTTAAAGGATGATAAATGAAAATTTCAGTTATTGGTTTGGGTTATGTTGGCTTGCCTTTGGCTGCGGCATTTAGCCAAAAATATGAAGTCGTAGGTTTTGATGTTAATGCAAAAAGAATCGAGGATTTGAAAAATGCACACGATGCGACCTTAGAACTAAACGAAACGCAGATGAAAGAAGCCATTAAAAATGGTATGAAATTTACTTTAAATCTAGATGACATTAAGGATTGTAATTTTTTCATAGTTACGGTTCCAACTCCGATAGATGCGAACAAGCGTCCGGATTTAACTCCTGTTGTAAAAGCGACTCAAAGCGTGGCAAAAGTGCTTAAAAAAGGCGATATAGTCGTGTATGAAAGCACGGTTTATCCCGGAGTTACAGAAGAAATTTGTGTGCCTATTTTAGAAAATATAAGCGGGTTGAAATTCAATCAAGACTTTTTTTGCGGATACTCACCAGAGCGGATAAATCCGGGAGATAAAGAACACACAGTAACAAAAATCAAAAAAATCACAAGCGGTTCAACCCCAAAAACTGCTGAAACGGTCGATCAAATTTACTCCTCTATCATAACCGCTGGCACGCATAAGGCAAGCTCTATAAAAGTTGCAGAAGCCGCCAAGGTCATAGAAAACACTCAAAGAGATATAAACATAGCCTTCATAAACGAACTAGCCATGCTTTTTGAACGATTAGGCATCGACACTCACGAAGTTTTGGCGGCGGCTGGCACTAAATGGAATTTTTTAAATTTCAAACCCGGTTTGGTTGGCGGACACTGCATAGGCGTTGATCCGTATTACTTAACACATAAGGCACAAGAAGTTGGCTATCATCCAGAAATGATACTTGCAGGACGCCGAATAAACGATAACATGGGCAAATATGTTGGCTCACAAATCATCAAACTTATGATAAAAAATGGCGTTATGATAAACAAAGCCAAGGTTTTGGTTTTGGGTATGACTTTTAAAGAAAACTGCCCTGATATACGCAATTCTCGCGTTATAGATGTTATAGACGAGATAAAAGATTTTGGTTGTGTGGTCGATGTTTTTGACCCATGGGCAAACAGCGATGATGTCAAACGCGAATACGGTTTTGAACTTATCAAAAATTATTCGTTTAATGACTATGATTGCGTTGTCCTTGCGGTGGCTCACAATGAATTTAAAGACTTAAATTTGCAAGGCAAACTTGTTTATGATATAAAAAATATCTACCCAAAAGCCGATGCAAGACTTTAAAAACTAAAATCCAAAGCCTAGCCAAAGCTGGGCTTTTATCTGCAATATTTTTCAAATTTGATAGCTTTAAAAGCAAAAAAAGGCAAAAATGTTTATAAATTTAATAAGCTCCGTTATCGTTTTTATCGTATCAATGGGTATAAATTTCTTTCTTTCGCCCTACATTTTAAAAAGTCTAGGTAATGAAGCTTTTGGATTTGTCGGACTTAGCAATGCTATCGTGAGCTACGCCGCCGTTATAACAGTGGCGATAAATTCGGTTAGCGGTCGTTTTGTCGCTTACGAGTGGCACAAAGGCGATATAAACACGGCAAATGAGTATTATTCATCGGTGCTTGTTGTAAATATCTTTTTTTCTTTGCTAACTATCGCATTATCTGCTTTATTTTTGCTAAATATCGAGCATATTTTAAATGTCCCAAACTACCTAAAAAACGATGTTATACTAACCTTTGTGTTTTATTTTATAAACTTTTGTGTTGGACTTTTTAACGGCGTTATCACGGTTTGTGCCTTTGTGCGAAACAAACTTTATTTGCTAAGCATTAGAAACGCCATTTCTAGCGTGATTTTAGCCTCTCTTATAGTCGTGCTTTTTTATCTTTTTGAACCTATGATTAATTATATCGCTATTTCGGCTCTCCTTGCTTCGCTTTTTGTGTTTTTTAGCACCATTTATATGTCGTCACGCATAACTCCACAGCTCAAATTTGATTTTAAAAAATTCGAGTTCGCAAAGATAAAAGAACTGCTTCGTTCGGGCATTTGGAACAGTTTTAACGCCTTAAATCGCATACTTTTAACAGGCATGGATCTTTTTATCTGCAATATTTTTATAAACGCCAATACCACGGGCTTATTATCGGTTGCAAAGGCAGCCCCTATCATTTTAGAAAGCTTTGTCGCCCAGCTTAGCGGTATCTTTGCTCCAAAAATGGTCGAGCTTTACGCAAAAAATGATATAAATTCACTTATTGCCGAGGCAAAATTTTCTATGCGTGTTGTCGCCTTTGTAATGAGCGTTCCAGCCGCTATTTTTGTAGTTTTTGGCTTAGAATTTTACTCACTTTGGTTGCCATTTAAAAGCACAGATGAGATAAAATTGATTTACAATCTTTCGATGATAACGCTAACGCCGATAGTTTTTATAAGCTTTGTGTTTAGCCTTTTTAATCTCGACAGCGTTACAAACAAACTTCGCCGTCCAGCCATCGCAAACACTATACTTGGTCTTAGCACCATACTTGCCCAAATAGCCGTGTTAAAATTTAGCGATTACGGAGTTTATGGCATAGCTATAATTGCGGCAGGCTTTTATAGTTTGCGAATTTTGGGCTTTGATCTTATAAATGCGGCATTGAATCTTGAAGTGAAATTTTATACTTTTTATGGAATTTATCTTAAAAATTTAGCTATTTTTGGCGTGATTATGGCGATTTTTTACTTTGCTTCAAGGACTTTTATTGTAGATTCATGGATGAAATTTGCCCTTGTTTCGTTTAGTTTTTTGATTCTAGGCTATATTTTTACCTTATTTTTGTTTTTTAACAAAGGCGAAAGGGTGATAGTAATAAACAAAATTTTATCAAAATTTAAGGTCAAACGATGAAATATCCGATTTATCTCATATCCTTACAAAAAGACCATGCCAGACGAGAAGCTTTAAAGTCTCGTTTTGCTTCATTTAATGATTTTAACATTATAAACGCCATTGACGGACGAAATTTAAGTGCCAAAGAGTATTTTTCATACGCAAATCCATCTTTGCAAACTTACAAAAAATTGCTAAGTCCAGCCGAAGTTGGATGTTCGCTTTCGCACATGAGTGCTTACAGCGAGTTTTTAAAAAGTGGTGCAAAATTTGCATTAATCCTTGAAGACGATGTTATAGGCGATGATTCGGATATACAAAAAGCCTTTGAAATGGCAGAAAATTTAAGCGAAAATTCGCTTTTTATCTGCGGTTGTCAAGACGGTTTAAACGCTCGTTTTTCTGCCTTTGGTAAAAAAATTCTTGATGATGAAAAAAGTCCGCTTTTTTCGCTTTTGCCTTGCTCTATTTCAAGCATTAACAGAACGGCGGCGTATATACTTACTCAAAGTAGTGCAAAGGCTTTATTGCAAACTCATCAAAAAGCTCTTGCTACAACCGATGCTTGGGAAATTTTAGCTAAGAAAAATAACTTGTCTGTATTTTTTGCCGATATCTTTTCGCATCCGCTAGATTTAGGCGATTCAAACATAGAAAAAGAACGTAATGAACGTGGTTATAAAACAAATTTAAATGCCTATATAAAGAGTTTTAAATTTATTTTAGTATCAAGATTTGCCCAAAAGTTTAAAGCTTATGAGAGAATTTTTAAGGATAAAAAATGAAGTTAAGCGTATTAATCGCGACTTATAATCGCGTTGAGCTTTTAAAAAGAGCTGTAAATTCGATTTTATCGCAAGATTTTGATGACTTTGAAGTTATCATTAGCGATGATAATAGCACGGACGAAACTGCCCAGTTTTGCCAAAATTTGCAAGACAAACGTGTAAAATATTTTATCAACAAAAATCATATAAAAGGCCCAAATGGCAACAAAAATAACGCTCTTTCGCACGCTAGTGGTGAGTATTTGTGCTTTGTTGATGATGATGACGCTTTAATGCCAAATGCCCTTAGCGAGTGTATGAAATTTATAGGCGAATATGATAGTGTTTTTGCTGATTATTTATGCGAAAAAAACGGCGTTTTAACGCAAAGTATCGCCGGACGAAGCCCTTATAGCAAAAGTGGCGAGATGAGTAAGATTGATTATCATTGTGGACGAATAAACGGAGAGTTTTTTAAGATATTTTCACGCAAATTTGTTGAAAATTTTGCCCTTGATGAAAGAAGTTTTGGAGGGGAAAACGAGCTTTATATAAGATTTTTTGAAGGTCGGGTGTATTATCTAAAAAAGGCTTTGTATATTTATAGAACGCTGGGCGAGGATTCTGCTACAAAAAATGCTGCTAAACACGCCAAAAAGGTTGCAAACGCTTATTTAAAAACAGTCAAACTTCACTATGATATAGCCATAAAACACGAGCCAAGTTTTATAGCCTTGCAGTATAAAAATGCCGCATATTATGCCAAACTTGCTGGGGATTTTTCGCTTATGTATAAGTGCATTTTTAAAAGTTTAGGAGTGAAATTTAACAAAGAAGCTTTTGTTTTTTTGCTACTTTCGCCCTTGCCAAACGCCTTTATACAGTCGCTTTCTCATTTTAGAGTTTGGATAAAACAAAGGTTTGGAATTTGAAAATTTTATTTTTGATCTCGACTTTGCAAAATGGCGGCGCCGAACGTGTTTGTGCCTTAATGGCGTCAAGATTTGCCAAAGAGCACGAAGTTTGTCTTGCCAAATTTGATAATAAAACTCCATTTTTCGAGCTAGATAAAAAAGTAAGGCTAGTAAATCTTAGCCTTGGGGTTGGCGACCTTGGAATTTTAGGCAATCTCAAAAAACGTTTTGGCAAAATTTTTAACTTAAGAGCCTTTGTAAAAAAAGAAAAATTTGACGCCGTGATATCGTTTTTAGATAGCACAAATATCCTTGCTTTGCTTGCATGTTTTGGCTTAAAAACCCCACTTATCATTAGCGAACACACGAGTTTTTTTGCTCCAAAACCGCTATGGTTAAAAATCGCAAAAAGGGCATTTTACCCCCTAGCTAGCGGACTTAGCGTTTTAACAAAGCAAGATAAAAGCCATTATGAAAAATATTGTAAAAATGTAGCCGTCGTGCATAATCCACTTTTTATAAATAGCGAAAATTCGCTAATTCAAAAAGAAAATTTAGTGCTTTTCATAGGACGTTTGATAGCTTTAAAAAACTGCGAAATGTTTGTAAAAATCGCCATAAATTTACGCGAAAGTGCATATAAATTTGTAGTTTGCGGAGACGGAGAGCAAAGAGAAAAGCTAGAAAAATTAGCCAAAGAAAATAACGCAAATGTCGAATTTATGGGCAATGTCAAGGATATAGATAAATTTTATAAAAAGGCTAAATTTTTGCTTTCAACTTCAAAAGTCGAAGGTCTTGGTAACGCTTTGATAGAAGCCATGGCCTTTGATACGCTTAGGATAGCTACAAAAACAAGCGGTGCGTGTGAGCTTATAAATGACGGTATAGACGGGGTTTTATGCGAGATAGATGATGAAAAACAAATGAGTATGGCACTTAGTGATTTGATAAAAAATGAAGAAAAAGCAAAACAAATTTGCAAAAATGCAAGGGCAAGACTTGGCGAATTTACTCAAGATGCTATCTATGAAAAATGGTGTGAAGTCTTAAAAAGTAGTGGAGTTAGCATAAATCAAATTTGATTTTGGCAAATAGCCAGTATTTTTATAAATCAAATTTGAAGTAGAATTTAAATCCAAAAATGCTAAAATCCATAAATTTAAAAATGTGTTACGATTTGTAAAGGTTAAAGAGTCGTGAAAATTCTTTTTGTTATAACAAATCTTGCAAATGGCGGTGCGGAGCGTGTGCTTGAAGTGATTTCAAAACAATTCGCTAAAAAAAATGAGGTTCATATTGCTGTTTTAGAAAAAGATTATCAAATTTACGAATTTTTGCCAGAGATAAAACTTCATCATTTAAATCAAGTTGGTGGAAATATTTTTGCAAGATGTAAGAAAATTTTGGCTTTAAGGTCTTGTATAAAAGCCGTAAAACCAGATGTTTTGATAAGTTTCATAGACTGGTGCAATGTGTTAAGCTATATAGCAAATTTGGGTTTAAAAACAAGGCAAATCGCCACCGAACATCACGCAAATTTATATCTAAAAAGCCAAAAATTTCGAGCGATTCGAGACTTTGTTTATACAAGAATTGGCCACCTTAGCGTTCTTAGCAAAAGCGACTATAATTACTATAAAAATTTTGTTAAAAATGTTACTATTTTACACAATCCCTGCTTTTTGCCATATGAAAATTTGCAAGATATAAAAAAAGAAAATGTGATATTAAGCGTTGGACGACTTGAAGCCGTTAAAGGCTATGATATTTATTTTAAGGCTTTGGCAAAAATTGATAAAAATTTACTCAAAGACTATGAAATTTTAATAGCTGGCGAGGGCAAAGAAGAACAAAATTTAAAAGATCTAGCACTTAGCCTTGACTTAAATGTAAATTTTTTAGGGCATATCAAAGATCTTGCTTCGCTTTATAAAAAAGCAAAAATTTTCGTGCTTAGCTCTCGTAGCGAGGGGCTTAGCAATGTCTTGATAGAATCGGCAAATTACGCTTGTGCTAGGATTTCAAGCAATACGGTTGGAGGCTATGAACTCATCACAAACGGCATAAATGGACTTTTGTTTGAAAGCGAAAATTATGACGAACTTGCAACTACTCTTAGTGCCTTGATGAAAGACGAAATGCTTTGCAAAAATATAGGCGAAAACGCCAAAAATTCTGCCGATGAGTTTAGCGTGGAAAAGATTTTTGCAAAATGGGAAAAATTTGTAAAACAAGCTATAAAAGGACAAGATATTTAGTTTTCTTGCTTTAAATCGCTTAATCAAAGTGAGTAAATTTTATACAATTTGCCTTATCAAATTTGATAGCCAAATTTGATAAATTAGCCATAAAAGGACAAGAAATTCAAGCCTTTTTTTTAAAATTTTTAAACATAAAGTGAGTAAATTTTATACATTTTGCCTTATCAAATTTGATAGCCAAATTTGATAAATTAGCCATAAA
>JAILCJ010000135.1 GCA_024680445.1 Campylobacter sp. | reverse complement strand
CTTATTCTATATATAAACACAATTTTGATTATTCTTACTTCGATAATATGCCTATGTATAAGGCTTTGGCGAGTAAATTTTTAGATGAAAATACTCAAAATAGCAACGAAATAATGCTTGGTTTTAGCTGGAAAATTTTTGATTTTAACGCAAATTCTAAAAAAGCCGAGATAAATCGCATAAATTTTATAAAGGCTAAGTTAAATTTATCTCAAAAATCTCGTGAAAATAGCCTTAAAATTCGCTCTATTAAAAACGATATAAACTCTTTAAAGGCTAGAATCGAGGCCTTAAAAACCGCAACAAATTCTGCAAAAACTAGCCTTGAAGAAGTAAATCAACAATACAACGCAGGCTTGCTTGGATACACAGAATTTCTTGATGCTTTGGCTCGTGAGTACGAAACAAAAAGCAAACTTAGCATAGCCAAAAATGAACTAGAAATTAAAAAAGCAAATTTGATTTATGAAAATGGCGATGATATAGAAAAAAGGGTTAAAAGATGAGAAAAATTTTGATTTTATTATTTGGCATTTTGTCGCTAAATGCCGAGCAAATTTATGCAAATTATGACGCCATTGCCGTTCAAAGCTCTAAACTTGTTTTTCAAAATTCAGGTCTTATAAATTCGCTAAAAGTCGATGTTTCAAGTCAAGTAAAAAAAGGCGATATTTTAGCAACTCTTGAAAGTAGCGATTTGCAAATCTCCCTTAAAAACGCTCAGGCAGAATACGATAAAGCCTTGGCTTTTAGTGAATTTTCAGCCTCCACTTATAGCAAATTTAAAAAAGTAAAAGATGTAACTTCGGCTCAAAGATATGACGAAGCCAAATTTAATTATGAAAAGGCACAAGCCGAGCTAAAAAAAGCAAGAGCCGGTGTAAATGCTATAAAAAATTCTCTTGAAAAAATGCAACTCAAAGCCCCATTTGACGGAGTTATAAGTGCAAAATACACAGAAATAGGCAATGGAGTTATGGCATTAAATACACCGATTTTTGAGATCATCTCCACGCCAAAGGTTAAAATCCTAATCCAAATAGACGAAAAATACGCAAATAAGGTTAAAATCGGCGACGAATATAAATTTAATGTCGGTGATATGCAAAAAACAGCAAAAATTTCATTGATTTATCCTACCATAAATATACAAACTAGAAAATTCAAAGCAGAAGCCATAAGCGAGGGCGTTAAAGTCGGCTCATTTGGCGAAGGCTATATAGAGATAAAATAATGTACCGCTTTGCTATAAATCGCCCCATTGCAACGCTTATGCTATTTTTATCCTTCGTGGTTTTTGGCATAGTTTCGCTAAAAAATATGAGTATAAACACCTATCCAGAAGTTGATATACCGCTTATACGCATAACAACCATTGCAAATGGCGATATGGGTTATATAAGAAATAAAATCACCAAAAAACTCGAAGATGAGATAAATAGCATAAATGGTGTGAAGCATATTAGATCGTTTAGTTATGACAATCTTAGCGTTATAATGGTGGAATTTCACCTAGACAAAGATATAGAAATCGCCCTAAATGACGCCAGAGACCGCATAGCAAAGGCAAAACTCGGCGTTCAAAGCGTAGTAGAAAAAATGGGAAGTGCCAGCGAAACGATATTTGGGCTATTTGTAAGTGCCAAAGACGGCAACCAAACTGCTTTGATGAAGGTGATTGACGAAAAAGTAAAAGCCTTTTTGCAAAGATTTAGAGGCGTAGGCGAAGTTGATGATACGGGCTTTTTGGAGCCTGAAATTCGCATTTCGCTAGATAAAAACATGATAGATAAATACTCACTAAGTAGCGAAAATATCGCAGCTATCATAAAAACTCAAAATTTAAAAATGCCCCTTGGCAAAATAGAAAGCGACATCAGTAAAATCACCCTAAAATCAGCCTTTGACGCCAAAAATATAAACGAGATAAAAAGTATCCGCATAATGGACGGAATTTTTCTTGGCGACATCGCAAAGGTCGAATTTACGGGCTCTGATAATCTTAGCTTTGCCACTATGTATGAGGGCGGAAAATTCAAACATGGCGTTTTTTTAGAGGTTAAAAAAATTCTTGGTGCAAACACCTTGGATATTATCAAAAATATAAAAGCAAATTTATCAAATTTGCAAACTTTTATAGGCGAAAATTACGAACTTAACATAGTTTATGACAAAAGTTTGCTTATACAACAATACGTCAATCAATCCACTTTCGATATGATTTTAGGCGTAATTTTAACGGCTTTCATAGTTTATCTATTTTTGCGAAATATCAGCTCAACCATAATTGCAACTATCACTATCCCAACTAGTATAATCGCAACTTTTTTCATGATTTATCTACTTGGAAACGACTTAAACCGCATAACCTTTGTGGCTTTAACCATAGGCATAGGAATTTTTGTTGATGACGCCATAGTCGTTATAGAAAACATATCCAAACATATCCAGCAGGGCGAAAAAGACCCTTTAAAAGCCAGTTTTTATGGCATAAAAGAAATAGCTTTTAGCGTTTTGGCTATCAGCACGGTTTTGCTTTGTGTTTTTATCCCTATTGCCTTTATGAATAGCGTTGTTGGCAGGTATTTTAACGCCTTTGCACTTAGCGTGGCTGGCGGTATAGTCGTATCATTTTTCGTTTGCATAATGCTAACGCCTTCACTCAGTGCAAGATTCATGAGTACAAAACATAGCAAATTTTATGAGGCCAGCGAGCCGTTTTTCGTGGCGGTTGAAAATTTATATGAAAAAATCTTAAAATTTGTATTGAAATTCCGCCTTGCTTTTGTAATTGTAGTTTTGCTTGGTTTCGTGCTTTGCATGTTGTTAGCAAAATCGCTAGGTAGTGGCTTTAAACCAAATGAGGACAATAGCGAATTTAACATCATGATAAAAGCAGATCCCAGCATAAGTGCCGTTGCAATGCGAGAAAAATCCTTAGAGATTTTAAACAAAATAAATCAAAATGAAAATGTCCTTTACTCTTATCTTTTGATAGCTTACAATGACGCCAAAGAAGCGTATAAAGCCAAAATTTACACTCGTTTAAAAGAGCTAAACCAAAGAAACATGCGACAACCAAAGATCATGGAGCAACTTAGAAAAGAACTTAAATTTGATGGTTTTAGCATAGCTATCGCCGAACTTGCCATGGTTGATACTGGCGGCAGCAACGAAGAAGTCCAGCTTATAGTTACAGGCGATGACGAAAAAGCCTTGGATAAAATAGTGCCAGATATTAGAAAAATCTTTGAAGAGAGCGGAAAATTCGTTGATATTAGCTCTATAAACGAAGACAAAAAAGATCAAATCGAAATTTCTATCAACAGACAAAAGGCGAAAGTTTTGGGCATAAGCGAATTTGAAATTGCAAGAGTTATCAACGCTTCATTTGATTCAAATTTGATAGGCGTTTTTGATGATGGCATAAACGAATACGATATAAAAATGCGATTTGATGATAGTTTTAGAAGCGACGAACAAGCATTGCGAAATTTGCGTTTAAAAACTCACAGCGGTGCTTACATCTTACTTAGCGATGTTGCAACATTTACAAATACTAAGGTTTTGCCGTCTTTGCCACGATATGACAAGCAAGATCAAATCGAATTTTTAGCCAACACAAAGGGCATAGTTTTGAGTGACGCAAAGGCTATGCTTGATGAAAAAGTTGGGGCTTTGTTACCTTTTGGAGCCCAGATAAAATACAGCGGATTCATCGACTATATGGGCGATACAAACAAGGCTTTTGTATTTACTATAATGATGAGTGCCGTGCTTGTTTATATGGTTTTGGCAGCTCTTTATGAAAGTTTTGTTTTGCCTTTTATCATCATGCTTTCTATGCCACTTGCCTTTGCCGGAGCGGCTTTTGGGCTATATATAAGTGGAAATTCTTTTAGCCTTTTTGTAATGGTTGGGGCGATTTTGCTTTTTGGTATGGTCGGTAAAAACGCCATTTTGCTGGTAGATTTTGCCAACAAATACGCAAAAAGTGGCATGGAGATAAACCAAGCCATTATAAAGGCAGGAAAAACAAGGTTTAGAGCCATAGTCATGACTACACTAGCGATGATTTCGGCTATGTTACCACTTGCACTTTCTCACGGCGTCGGTTATGAAGGCAACTCGCCTATGGCTATTTCTATCATTTCAGGGCTGATAAGCTCAACCATGCTTTCATTACTCGTTGTCCCAGCTTTGTTTGCTTGGGCGTTTAAACTAGATACTTATCTAAGAAAAATTTACGAAAGAAAAGAACTTGATATCTAAAATTTTATTTTTAATGTTAGCGTTTATGACGCTAAATGCTGGAAATTTGACTCAACTTATAGCTATTGCACAAAGTGCTAAACAAAGCGATTTGGCGAAGTTTTCGCAAAACATCTCCAAATTTAAACCGCAAAACAAAAAGCTAGACTTTAACATAAATGCCAGATATACTTTTAGCAAAAAAAATGAAGGTTACACGCCAAAGGCTGGTTCGACTTTGTTTAAATTTAAATACCTACTTTTTGACGGCGGTGAAAGGGAAAAACTAGAAAAAATCGCACTCAAAAACAATGCTAATGAAATCTTAAAAAGTCAAATGTATAAAAATCTCATTAGTTTGCAAATTGGCAAGGTTTATTTTAATGCCTTGGCGATGAATTCTTTGATCATAATAAAAGAAAAAGAAAAGCTTAGCTATGAAAATATGCTTGACGAGCTTGAATTTTACTTAGAATTTGGCGAAATTAGTCAAGAGGAATTTGACGCTATTAAAGATAAGATCAAAAGCACTTCAAAAGAATTAGACGAACTTTATGCCTTGCAAAATGAACTCATAGCCAAAACTTCGGTTTTATCTGATATGGATATCAAATTTATGGCTGGAAGCAAGGTTTTTATGCCTGATTTTTCAAAAAAACTTTCAAATCTTGCTCTAAAAGAAAACGAAGCTTTTATAAAAGAGCAAAAAATTCATAAAAATGAAATTTTGCCAAAAGTTTATCTAAAAGATTCTCAATCCATTTCAAACGCAAATATCGAAAAATTCAATTCATCTGATATAATAAAAGCCAACAAAATAGGGCTAGAATTAAAATGGGATTTGCCTCATGGTTTCAAAAAAAGCACCCAAAAACAAAAAGATGAAGTCGCCTATCAAAAAGCTTTGCTTGATCTAAATGACGAACAAAAGGCAAGTTTAGCAAAACTTGATCGCCTAGAAAGCGAAATTTTAAAGCTAGATGCCGAACTTAAAATCAAACAAGCCAAATTTGATATCACTCAAAAAAGAGTTGCGAATTTGCCAAAATTTTATCTAAGCGGGGCAAATAATTTTAGTGAATTTTTATTTTTAATGAGTGATAATATCGCTTGGCTTGTTTCAAAAGTATACGACACAGACGAGCTTGAACTAAAAAAGCTTGAATACTTTTACGAACAAGGTCAAGATATCTTAAATTTTATCACCGATGAAGGAGGAGAGTTTTGAATAAACTTATTTTTGTTACGGTACTTTGGGCGTTTTCGTTTAGTTTGATAGGCGAATTTTTAGCAGGTAGTTTGGATAGTTATTTCAATGTTTTCATGCGTGTTGCTATCGCTAGTTTGGTATTTTTGCCGTTTACGAAATTTCGTGGCGTAAAACCAGTTTTGGCGATAAATATCATGCTTATTGGTGCCGTGCAAATCGGTGCGATGTATTTGTTTTATTATAATTCTTTTTTATATCTTAGTGTGCCAGAAGTTGCGTTATTTACGATATTTACGCCATTTTATGTTACCCTTGTTTATGACGCTTTCAATCGCAAATTTCACAAACTTTATCTTATCAGCGTTGGCGTCGCAGTCCTTGGCTCATTTATCATCAAATACGACGGCATAAATAGCGGTGCTTTGACAGGCTTTTTGCTAGTTCAAGCGGCAAATATTTGCTTTGGTTTTGGACAAAGTGCTTATAAAATTTTGCTTGAAAGGCACAATGTCGAGCAAAAAGGTGTGTTTGGATACTTTCACTTTGGAGCCTTTTTTATCACCTTTGTGGCATTTTTACTCTTTGGAAATTTTGACAAAATTACTCCAACTTTTACACAAGCTGCTGTGCTTTTATGGCTCGGTGCGGTCGCTAGTGGAGTTGGATACTACCTTTGGAACAAGGGCGCATGCGAAGTTGATAGCGGCGTTTTAGCGATAATGAACAACGCTCTCATACCAGCCGCCATAATCGTAAATTTGGTATTTTGGTATAAACCAACAGATTTAACACGTCTTATTATCGGAGCTATCGTGCTTTATTTGTCTTTATATTTACATAAACATATAATGAAATTTTACGAAAAAAAACAAGCTAATTTTTAAAAATTTTTGGTGCAAAATTTTGTAAGGCTTTATCAAAAGCTTTACAAAATCATATAAAAAGTTTTGCCATTTTTTGTTCGTTGTAGCAGGTGTTTAATGTGGCTATGAGTATGTCGTAAGTAAATGGTTGTCTAAGTACGAAAAAATTTTTATTATTTTCTAGGCTGTCGTCTTTTTGGTCGTTTATGATGACTATGCTAAAATTTTTAAGTTTTTTGTATTTAAGTATAAGTTCAAATTCGTCTTTGTTTTGCAAGATTGATTGGTGTAAAAATACGACAGATGGCTTATAAATAGCGTCCATTACATGGTGTTTTAAGATATCGTATTGATTTGACTGATGAACTTTTAAGCCAAGATATCGTAGGGATTTTGATATGCTTTCAAAGCCCATTTTGTATTCGTAATTGATAATAACATGGAATTTTTTGATATTTTCATTTAAAAATTTGATGCTTTTTTGTTGATCTTTTACAAGTTTGCCTTTTGACTGGACGACTATGGTATTTTTATTTATAAAAATTTGTATGTCGTTTGCTTCTGCGATTTTTTTTGCGGTGGAGATTAGTTTATTCATAGGTATAAAAACGCCAGAACAAGAAAAAGTAATGTTAAAAAATGCATAATCTGTGCTGTAATTTGTGAGTTTAAAGTCTATGTGTAAGTAAGATTTTTTAAGCGATTTTGTATAAATTTTACTTACCGCACTAAGCACATTTATCAGTGAATCGCCATCCATTTCATAGATTCTTGGATAGTTTGTGCCAAAGCTAAAACTAATGACATTTGTGCTTTCTATCGCGTCAAAATACAAAGAATCGCAAAAGTAATTTAAACGATTTACAAGATCAATTTGCATCATAATATAAGCATCCCATCGCCATAAGAGTAAAATTTATAGTTATTTTCTATGGCTATTTGATAAATTCTTTTCGTTTCTTCAAGTCCTATAAAGCTCGTAACTAGCATGATTAGCGTTGATTTTGGCAAGTGAAAATTCGTAAGCAAAAAGTTTTGTCTTTTTGCTTTGTTGTTGAGGTTTAAAAACAAATCACAAAAACCGCTTTCTTTGCCAGTTCGCACGAAGTATTCGATACATCTAGTGCTTGTTGTGCCAACGCCAAGAAGCGGAGCAGACGAGTTTATAAGCTCTTTTGCCTCTTTTGAGACAGAGTAAAATTCGCTATGCATTTTGTGTTTATTTATATCTTCGCACTCTACACCTTTAAAAGTCCCAGCACCAACATGCAAGGTTATAAAAGCGGTTTTAAATTTCGCCTTTATCGCCTTCATCATTTCTTCGTCAAAATGCAAACTAGCAGTCGGAGCGGCGACGGCACCGCTATTTTTAGCAAAGACGCTTTGATACCATTGCGTATCTTGCGGTGTATCTTCGCGTTTTATGTAAGGTGGGAGCGGAACATGGCCTATGTTTTCTAATTCGCTAAAAAGTTCGTTGGCTAAAATTTTTTCATTATTTTTAAAAAATTCTACTATCCTAAGTCCGTCATCTTCGATATTTAAAAGCTTTGCACTGATATTATTATCAAAATTTAGCACAGAATTAATATTTACTTTGCCCTTGATATAAGAGCTAAATTTGTTTTCGCCAAGTGGTTGGTTTATGAGTAGCTCTATGGCTCCACCACTTTGTTTATGCCCGTAAATTCTGGCTTTTATAACCTTGGTATCATTAAAAATCAAAGCCGTATCTTTTGGCAAAACATCAACAAAATCTTTAAATTTTAAGTGCAAAATTTCACCTGTTTTTCTTTGATAAACAAGCAATTTTGCTTCGCTTTTTGGTTGCGTTGGAGCGCTAGCTATTAGATGTTGCGGTAGGGTATAATCATATGAGCTAAGTGCGTTTATATCAGTCATCATCGCTCGTTTCGTTTGTTTTTTCGTCTTCGTCAGACTTTTTAGCACTGGCTACTTTTGCTATATAAATAGAAATGCCGTAAAGTCCAAGCATAGGAAATGCCATTAAAAACTGACTTAAAACATCTGGTGGGGTAACTAAGGCTGAAAAGATAAAGATGATAACAACGGCGTATCTGAAAAATCCTTTTAAAGAGTTATCGTCTATCAGACCTATTTTTGCAAAGAAAAAAGTCATAACCGGTAGTTCAAAGGCTATGCCAAAGGCTATTAAAATTTTAGTGAAAAAGCCGACATATTCGCCTATGCTTGGTAAGGCGGTAAAAAGTTGGCCTCCAAAATTTATAAGAAAGCTAAAACCAAGCGGTATAACGACATAATAACAAAAAATCGCACCGCATAAAAACATAATCGTTGCGGCTAAAACAAAAGGTATGACATATTTTTTTTCATTTTCATAAAGTCCGGGTGCTACAAAGAGCCAAAATTGCCAAAAAATGATAGGTAAAGACACTATGATACCGCTAAAAAACGCAACTTTTGCGGCTGTAAAAAATGGTTCTTGAACTTGGGTGAAAATGATGTTTGAACCCTCTGGTAACAAGGCTTTTAACGGTGCTGTCATCCATGAAAGTATAGGATTCCAAAAGGCAAAACACACGAAAAACATTACTATTACGCAGACTGCACTTATGGCAAGTCTTTTTCTTAGTTCGACTAAATGCGGTTTTAGTTCTTCAAACATTTACGCCTCTTTACTTTCATCATCGCCTAAAACAGCGTTTTTGATGGCACTTTTTGGATCTTTTATGCTTTGCACGCCTTTGTTTATAGAATCGCTTACTTCACTGATATTTTTTTTGAGTTCGTCAAGTTCTTCAAAGGTAAGTTTTTTGCGGACATTTTCTGTGGTTTTTGTCATGTTTTCTTTGTATTTTTTTGCATCTTCTTTAAGTTCGCTTATTTTCATTTCTTGATCAAAGCTACTTTTTGCGTCATTTACGCTTTTTTTGATAAGTTTGAAAAATTTGGCGATATTTATCATGGCTTGCGGTAATTTGTCAGGACCTAGAACCAAAACGGCTACCACAGCAATAACAAAAATTTCAAAAAAACTCATACCAAACATAATTTTTGACCCTAAAATTTGAAATAGTTAGGCATTTTAGCTTTATTTGCTTTAATTTGTTATAAAAAGCACTATCTCGTCCGCAATCAAAAAATTATTGAGTATATAACGCCCATTTTCAAGGCGAAGTTTGCCATTTTGGCGTAAAATTTCGGCATTTTTGTATTCTTTCAAATTTAGCTCATTTTGCGGAATTCCAACGCAACTTCTAGCACCCAAAAAAAGCATTTCTGTATGCAAATCCTCTTTGCTTAAAAACTCTCGTCTTTTTTTTGTTGTTTGTTTTAGATAAAGCTTTATATCTTCTTTGGCGTAGTAACGCACATTGTTTATACACCCTATGCTAAACGCCCCTATGCCAAGGTATTGTTTGCGTTGCCAGTAGCCAAGGTTGTGTTTGCAAATTCGTCCGAAATTTGAAATTTCGTATTGTTTCAAACCGAGTTTGCAAATTTGATCTATGAAAAATTTTGCAAGGATGGGCGAATCTTTTACATAGTGATTTTTGTTATAAAATTTGGTGTTTGGCTCCAAGGTGAGCGAATACGCACTTACATGATCTGGTTTTAAAATTTCTAAATTTTCTAGCTCTGTAATAAGTAGTTTTTTTGTATCAAATTTGCTAGCATAAATGATATCGAGATTTATATTATCAAAGCCCGAAATTCTAGCGTTTTGCACGGCGTCATAAATTTCTTTTTTGCCGTGTATTCGACCTAAAAATTTTAGTTTTTTTTCATCAAAACTTTGAGCCCCAAAACTTATGCGATTTACGCCGAAATTTCGCATTTGTTTAAGCCAGTCAAGGCTTGCTGAATTTGGATTTGCCTCGCTTGTTATTTCACAATCATCATCAAGATAGGGCGAAATTTCATAAAATAAATCCTCATAAAGCCCCGCATCACAGGCACTTGGCGTCCCACCACCAAAAAATACACTTTGTATGCTTTTTGCTTTGATGTTGTGTATGCTTACTTCGTTTTTAAAATCTTTAATCAAGGCTTTAAAATAATCTTTTTTGAGTTCATTTTTGTCAGTAACCGAGCCAAATGCACAATAAGGACATTTGCTTTTACAAAATGCAATATGCACATAAAGTAACAAATTTTGCCTTTTTAGTGTTAATTTTTCGTATTTTAGCATAAATTAAATTTGGCTTTAAATTTTTAAAGATATAATCGAAGCTAAATTTATAGGAAGGTTGATAATGAAAGAGTTAAATGGCTCCGATATGATAATGCAAGCACTTCACGAAGAAGGCGTGGAGGTTGTATTTGGCTATCCAGGCGGTGCGGCACTAAATATCTATGACGCAACTTACAAGCAAAAATATTTCAAACATATTTTGGTTAGACACGAGCAAGCTGCAACCATAGCAGCGGACGCTTATGCACGTGTGAGTGGTAAAGTCGGCGTCGCACTTGTTACAAGTGGGCCGGGTTTTACAAATGCTATCACTGGTCTTGCTACTGCGTATTGCGATAGCATACCGATAGTGCTGATAAGCGGTCAGGTGCCAACTTTTATGATAGGTACAGACGCTTTTCAAGAAATAGACGCCGTTGGTATCTCTCGCCCATGTGTTAAACACAATTTTTTAGTAAATAATATAGACGAGCTACCACGGATCTTAAAAGAAGCTTTTTATATAGCAAGAAGTGGACGTCCGGGGCCAGTTCATATAGATATACCAAAAGATATTTCATCAAAAATCGGCTTGTTTGAGTATCCAAAAGAAATTTCTATACCGAGCTATAAGCCAAATTATAAAGGCAATGCAAAACAGATAAAAAAAGCTGCCGAAGCCATAATGACATCGTCTAGACCGCTTATGTATTTAGGTGGTGGTGCGATAGCTTCAAATGCGAGCGATTTAATCAGGACTTTTGCTAAAAAAACAGGAATTCCAGCCGTTGAAACCTTAATGGCTCTTGGCGTTTTAGATAGTGCCGATAAGCTAAATCTTGGCATGGTTGGTATGCACGGTTCATATGCAGCAAATATGGCTATAAGCGAGTGCGATTTGCTAATCGCTCTTGGAGCAAGATTTGATGACAGGGTTACGGGCAAGGTAAGCGAATTTGCTAAAAATGCCAAAATCATACATGTTGATATAGATCCGAGTTCGATTTCTAAGATAGTTGACGCACATTTCCCTATCGTTGGGGACTTGAAAAATGTGCTTGAAGAGTTAAATGCAAAAGTTAGCGTCAAGCCAGAGCAATTTAGTCAATGGCGTGAAATTTTACAAAGATACAATATGCTAAATCCACTCGGCTACAACGATAGCGATGAAGTTATAAAACCGCAATGGGTCGTTGAAGAAACCGCAAAGATAGTTGGCAAAGACGCTATCGTATCAACCGATGTTGGACAGCATCAAATGTGGGTTGCACAGTTTTATCCATTTAACAGACCAAGACAGCTAGTAACAAGTGGCGGACTTGGCACCATGGGTTATGGTTTGCCAGCAGCTATCGGTGCAAAGGCGGCACAACCTGATAAAGTGGTCGTAAATTTTACGGGCGATGGCTCGATTCTTATGAATATCCAAGAACTTATGACTAGTTTTGAAAGTGAGTTGCCAGTTATAAATATCTTGTTAAACAACAATTTTTTGGGCATGGTTAGACAATGGCAAACATTTTTCTATGAGCAAAGATACTCATCAACCGATCTTAGCAAACAACCAAATTTTGCAAAAATCGCTGAAAGTTTCGGTGGCGTAGGTTATGTTTGTACAAACAAAGACGAATTTAAAAAGGCATTAAAAGCGGCTATAAAAAGCAAAAAAACGGCTATGATAGAAGTTAAAGTTGATCGTTTTGAAGATGTTTTGCCTATGGTTCCAGCTGGTGCAGCGGTTTATAACATGATACTAAAAAGCAAGGAAAAATGATGAATTCAAAAAGAATAATTTCGGTAGTCGTGCTTAATGAACACGGCGTTTTATCACGTATTTCAGGGCTTTTTGCTGGTAGGGGATATAACATAGACACCTTGACTGTCGCACCTATACCAGATAGCAAATTTTCACGCGTTAGTATCATTACGAGCGGGGATGAGAGAATTTTGGAGCAAATCGTTAAACAGCTTCACAAACTTATCCCAGTTTATAAAGTTACTGAAACTGGAAATTTTGTAGAAAAAGAAATGGTTTTATTAAAAATTCCACTTGGTGAAAACTTTTCTGGACTTGATGCTATACTCAAAGGTTATAACGGCATAGTTGCGAATTCAAACGAAACTTATATAGTGGTTATGGCTTGTGATGATAGCGATAGGATAGGCAATTTCTTAAAAGCTATGGCTAAATTTAATCCAGTCGAAATCGTCCGTGGCGGTTCTGTCGTAATGGATATGTAAGATGAAATTAAGTGAGATAGCTAAAAAAATTGCAGCAAATTTTAGCGGAGCCGACCTTGAAATTTCGGCTCTAAATTCGCTCAAAAACGCTAAAAGCGGTGAGTTGAGTTATTGCGATAGTCCAAAAAATGCCAAATTTATAAGCGAGTGTAAGGCGAGTGCTATACTTGTTAATAAAGACGCTTTAAATTTGGTGCCAGATACGGCAGTTGCGGTAGTTTGTGACAATCCTCACCTTGCTTTTGCCATACTTAGCAAGGATTTTGCAAAACCGCTTTTTAATGAGCCAAAACCAAGCCAAATAGCCCAAAGTGCAAAAATTATGCCAAATGTTTATATCGGCTCAAATGTCAAAGTCGGCGAAAACACCATAATCATGGCAGGGGCGTTTTTAGGCGATAATGTCAGCATAGGCAAAAATTGTATAATCCACCCAAATGTCGTTATTTACAACGATTCGCTCATCGGCGACGAGTGCCATCTAAACGCAAATTGTGTTATAGGTTCGGACGGCTTTGGTTACGCTCACACAGCCACTGGCGAGCATGTTAAGATCTATCATAATGGCAATGTTGTGCTTGAAGACTTCGTTGAAATCGGTGCTTGCACGACCATAGACAGAGGCGTTTTTGAAAGCACGATAGTCAAAAAATACGCCAAAATCGATAATCTCGTTCAAATCGGACATAATTGCGAAGTCGGTTACGCTTCTATCATCGTTTCGCAAGTCGGCTTAGCTGGTTCGACAAAACTTGGACGCAATGTCGTAATGGGCGGACAAGCAGGCAGCGGCGGACACCTTAGCATAGGCGACTTCGCACAAGTTGCCGCAAGAGCAGGGGTCAGCAAAAGCTTAGCTGGCGGCAAAAAATACGCCGGACACCCTATAAACGAACTTGGCGAACATTTAAAAATCCAAGCTAAACTTATGCGTTTAGCTAAAAAATCCTAAATTCCAGCCTGAATCGCTTTGCGTTTTGGGCTTTTTAGTTTATCAAATTTGCTTTTAGAATTTATCAAATTTGCTTTTAAAATTCATCAAATTTGATTTTTACTTTTATCAAATTTAGTTTTAAAATTTATCAAATTTGCTTTATCAAATTTAGTTTTAAAATTTATCAAATTTGCTTTATCAAATTT
>JAILCJ010000072.1 GCA_024680445.1 Campylobacter sp. | reverse complement strand
TTTGCCATTATCAATATCATTAAATTTTTTATATCAATTTAAGCCTTTTTTGATATGCTTGACACGATTTTTTGAAAAAGGAGAGGAAAATGGCTGTAAAAATCACAGACATTTGCATATGCTGTGGCTCGTGCATAGACGAATGCCCAGTCGAAGCTATCGTTGATGATAGCAACAACCCACAAGGTGCTGACGCTTATTTTGTAGATGCTAAAAAATGCGTTGAATGCGTTGGTCATAACGATGAACCAGCCTGTGCTTCAGCTTGCCCAACTGATGGCTGCATAGTTTGGGATGTAGTAAGTGACGGTCAAGCTTACCGCCAAGATATCGGCTCTGAACTAAGAGACGGACAAAACCCAGTTGCGGGTTAATTTTTTTTCAGGCCCGCTTGGGTCTGATTTGTTTTTTTAAGATTTTTTTGATATAATTGCCAACTTTTAAAATTTCACAAGCTATTTGAAGGAAAAAATATGCAACAAACTCTTTCTATCATCAAGCCTGATGCTGTTAAAAAGGGCGTTATCGGTAAAATAGTCGATAGATTCGAAAGCAATGGATTAAGAATCGCAGCGATGAAAAAAATAAAATTGAGCAAACATGATGCCAAAGCATTTTATGCTGTTCATAGCGAAAGACCATTTTTTAAAGATTTGGTTGAGTTTATGACTAGCGGACCAGTTGTAGTTATGGTGCTTGAAGGCAAAGACGCAGTCGCTAAAAATCGCGAACTTATGGGTGCAACAAATCCAAAAGAAGCAGCTCCTGGCACTATCCGCGCAGATTTTGCTCAAAGCATAGACGCAAACGCTGTTCATGGCAGTGATAGCCTAGAAAATGCTAAAAAAGAAGTAGCATTTTTCTTTGCAGCAAGAGAAATTTGCTAATCCATTAGGATCAAATTTGAAAATTTCATTTGCAAAAGTAATGTTAAATGATTTTGCATTTGATTTAGAAAAAGAAGGACTAAAATTTAGTGGAAATTTAGTCAAAAAAGACCAAACTAGCGTAAAATGCGAAGCTAGCATAACTGGCGAGATTAAGCATTTTTGCGATAGATGTGGTGATGATATAGATTTGAATTTAAACGAAAAAATAAATTTGCTTTTTAGCGATGGAATTTATAAAGACGTTCAAGACCAACTAGAAAATGTTTATGAATTTTTTGATTCACAAATAGACTTGGACGAAGTTTTTATAAGTGAAATCGAAACATATAAAAGCGATTATTTTTATTGTGAAAAATGCAAAAATTTGTAAAGGAGTAAAACATGGCAGTACCTAAGCGAAGAGTTAGTCATACGCGTGCAGCAAAGCGTAGAACTCACTATAAAGTAACACTTCCAGTACCTGTTAAGGATAAAGACGGCTCGTGGAAAATGCCACACCGCATTAACAAAACAACAGGAGAATATTAAAAAATGGTTCGAATCGCCATTGACGCTATGGGCGGAGACTTCGGTGCCGAGCCTATCATTGAAGGTGTCATCGAAGCCCTTAGGGTCAAAGAATTTGAAGCTGTTTTAGTCGGTGATAGTTCTGTTATCAAACCACTAATTCCAGCTAAATTTATGAAAAAAATGACTTTTGTCGAAGCTAGCGATGTCATATCTATGAGTGACGGAGCAACAGACGCTTTAAAACGCAAAGAAAGCACTATTTATAAATCTATCGAACTTGCAAAAGAAAAAAAGGTAGATGCAGTAGTTTCAGCCGGTCACAGCGGTGCATCCATGAGTTTGGCTACATTAAAACTAGGCAGACTCAAAGGTATAATGCGACCAGCTATCGCAACTCTTATGCCAAATTCACAAAAAACTAGCACTCTTGTGCTTGATGTTGGTGCAAATGTTGATTGTAAAAGCGAAAATTTGTTTCAGTTTGCGATAATGGGCGAAGCTTATGCAAAAGAAATTCTAAAACGCAAAAAGCCAAAACTAGGGCTTTTATCAAATGGCGAAGAAAAAAGCAAAGGCAATGAAGTTAGCAAAGAAGCCTTTGAACTTATATCTAGACTTGATGGTTTTTACGGAAATGCTGAAGGCGGACAAGTATTTGACGGAAGCGTTGATGTGGTAATTTGTGATGGATTTATAGGCAATATTTTGCTAAAAACTAGCGAAGGTGTCGCAGAAGCTATCACAAAAATCATAAAAAAAGAAGTTAAAAAATCCCCAACAGCCATAGTCGGCTCTGTACTTATGAGAAAAGTTTTTTCAACCCTTAAAAAACAAGTCAGTTATGATGAATACGGCGGTGCACCACTGCTTGGCGTAAATGGTTGTGTCATAATTAGTCATGGAAAAAGTAATGCCAAAGCTATAAAAAATGCAATTTTTCAAGCTATCAAATTTGCCGATTCAAATATAAATAAAATCATCGAAGACGAAATTTCGAGCTTTCAAAGTAAATAAATGCCAAAAGCCTCACTTATATCTATCGGAGCTTATGTACCCAAAAAAGTTTTAACAAATTTCGACCTTGAAAAAATGGTCGATACAAGCGATGAGTGGATAGTAAAACGTACTGGTATCAAAGAGCGTAGAATCGCCACAGATGAACTAACTAGCGATCTTGGCACCAAGGCTGCAAGTCTTGCGATAAAACGTTCAGGGCTAGATAAAAGCGAGATAGACGCGGTTATTTGTGCTACCATTAGTCCGGATTATTTTTGTATGCCATCAACGGCGTGTAAAATTTCGGCAAAATTGGGTTTAAGACACGGGATAACAGCCTTTGATATATCGGCAGCTTGCACGGGTTTTATTTATTTGCTTGAACTTGCAAAATCCTTTGTACAAAGCGGTGTGAAAAAAAATGTTTTAATCATAGGCGCAGAAAAATTAAGCAATATAGTTGATTTTACCGATAGAAGCACTTGCGTCTTGTTTGGCGACGGAGCCGGTGCAGCAGTGGTTAGTGCAAGCGATGAAAACGAGATCATCGATGTGCATACGGCAAGCGACGGTACTCAGTCGGATTTGCTAATGACACCGGGTTTTGCAGGGGTTTATCCAGCAAACGAAGAAAATCTAAAAAATCGCTTAAATTTCATACATATGAGCGGTAATGAAGTCTTTAAACGAGCCGTTACAACGCTTAGTGCAGATGTGATAAGCACGATAGAACGAAACAATATCACGAGTGCTGATATAGACTTTTTCATCCCTCATCAAGCAAATATTCGTATCATTGATGCGGTTAGACAAAGACTTGATTTTAACGATTCGCAGTGCGTTTTGACCGTTCAAAAATACGGCAACACAAGTTCAGCATCCATACCTATGGCTATAAATGACGCCTATGAAGACGGACGAATACAAAAAGGTTCTTTGCTCTTGCTAGACGCTTTTGGTGGTGGTTTTACATGGGGTTCGGCCTTGTTAAAATTCGGCGGAGATGGTATCAAATAGCTATCAAATTTGGCTCTTGCAAATTTAAAATTCCAAAAAAACACTAATTTTTTATCAATATTTTAAAACACTTTTGCTTCTAAGAATCTGCTATTTCGTCTAAATAAAATATGTGAGAAAAATATGATGAAGTAAATTTGAAAAGCAAGTCCGAGCAAAGGGACAAGCGAAATCACATAAAAAACAAAGGCCGATACGCTAAATTTCAATCCTCCGTTTTCAAGCCAAGCCAATTCAAATTTGTTTTCATTTAAGGTGTTTGAGCCAAGATCTATAAGCATAAATTTGTGATAAAGATAAAAAAATGGGATATTTATGGTGATAAAGTGCAAAAATGGCACGAACATAAAAGGCAAACATAGGCACAAAATGCCTAAAAATCGCAAAGCTACACCAAGAGATAGTTTGATGACTTTGCTTGTATTTATGGGCGTTATATCGAGATTGTAATGTCTTTGGTTGATTTCTTTCGTGATGATAGGCGTTAAAAAACCGGCTATAAAAAGTGCAACGATTATGCTTAGCATAAGCATTAAATAACTTGCCAATGCGTAAAACATCGCCGAGATAGCCCAATGCACGATACCGTGACTGATAATGCTCATTATAAAACTATAAGACGAAAGATCAAACCAGCCGAAATCACCGCTTTGAAGTGCTTGTGTAAGAATTTCGCCAAATTCATTACCCACCCAAATAACGCCGATTCCTAGCAAGATCACGCTACAAATCAAAGGCAAAATGCTAAGGACGATAAATTTTTTTGTAAAAAAATCTTTTCTACTAAGAGAGATGATTTGTAAAATTTCTTTCATTTTCTATCCAAAAATTTTAAATCTTAGGTTTTTTTACCTTGCTATTAACCATAAATTCGCCATAAAAGTAAGCCTATCAAATTTGATGTATTTAAAAAGCCCAAATTTAAACTCTTTATCAAATTTGCAAATGATAAAATCATTTCACTTGAGCGTAACGTTTGGCTAGTTCTTTGTAAATCTCATCCGCATTTAATACACCAGATGCCAAAATCTCGCTCATCACGACATTATCTTCGAGTCCGTTCCAAATTTTTTTATAAGTGCCCTCTTTGTAGCCGTTTATTTGGCGAAAGCGGTTTAGTACATTTTTTGCGATATAGCACTCATAAAGCGAAAGCAAATTTACACCGCATTTTAAAGCCATAGAAAAGTAGATTTTTAGTATCGCAAACAAGTCATTTTGAAAACCGCTAGTTTCGTGTATAAGCATTTCAATATCGTTCATTATCTCGTAAATGCTTTCATTTTCGACTACCATTGGCTCTTTGCAAAACTCATCAAAACCATTTGTCATACAAATATCATCAGCAAGTTTTTCTATATCGCCAAGTCCGCTAATGCAGTATTTTTGCAAGGCCAAACTCATTACAAAGTGCCAGATATCAACGACTTCAACTCTCAAATTTTGCGTATCCGTTGGGGCTTTTATATTTTTCCAATGTTTCCATGCAAAGCTGTCGATAAGTTCGGCACACTCCATATAAATGCAACGTCTCCACGAGATGAGTTTGTCTTGTTTGGTGTAGCCGTTTTCCCAGCCAAGCCCGTTAGTTTCGTCATTTAGACTTTGTTGTAATTCTAACATAGATAAGATAATGTTTTTTTCGTTCATATTTTTCCTTTTTCGCGCGCATTATAGCGAATTTGATAAATTTTGGCAATTGATACAAATCATCATTTTTGTCTTTGATTTTAGCTATAATTTTCGCAAAAATCAAAGGGAGAAATGATGAAATACGAAAACATTGAAGTCTGCAATGTTTGCGGTCTTAAAAGTAGCGAAGACGCCGACGCTGTTTTTATCCACGCACATAAAAATGGCGAAGAAGTAAGCATTTGCACGGTTTGTTTGCCAAGCGTGATTCACGGCTCTGGCTCGGTCGTAAAGTCAAACGATGAGATCAAAAACGAACTTGAAAACTAAAATTTGATAAATTTGCTTTCTTGCTAAATTTTTGCTGACATAAATTGCCAAAAATTCTTAGTCAAAAAGCGAAATTTGATAAATTTGGCATAAAAATTTGAAATTTGAATTTACTCTTTGGATTTTTCAAATTTGATTTTAATGTTTTGGCTTTTTCAAATTTGATTTTTAAATTTGGCTTTATCCACCCTGTGGATTTTTATTTTTAAAAGCAAAAATCAAATTTCAAGCAAAAAATCAATCCCAGCCTTAAAAAGTGCAATTTTTAGCAAGAAATTTAAAATTTCAAGGCTAAAATTGCACCAAAATTTGATAAAAAATCAAATTTAATTTAAAAAATCAAGCTTTATAATTTCTCGATTTTTATCAAATTTTAAACATAATACGAAAATTTATTCGTATCATCAAGCAAAGTATCAAAAAGTCTTTTTGTTTTTTCAAGCAACTGCTGATCGGCTTTGTGTTGCTCTAAAAGTCTATCAAAAAGGTCTAGTGTGTGTTTTGATATAGCGTTTGCTTTGTTAAGATCTAGGCTTTGTGGCATATCTTTTTTAAGTTCGTTTGCGAGATTTTCGATATCGCCATTTGAATAATTAAAGCCATTTTGGATATTTTCCATAAATTTATCAATGCTTGGTTGTATAAGCTTCATGGCTTCTTGAATTTCTTTGATATCATTTGCATCAAGTCCGTTGCCTTCATACTCAAATTCATAGCCATAAGCACGGCTTAAAGTAAGAGTTTGAGAACTAAAACCATCGCCTTGTGTCTTTTGCATTTTTAGGCTTTGGTTATGAAACATCGAAAGGCTTAGCTTATCACCAGAGCTAGTTTGAATTTGAAAATCCATGTTATTGTAACTGCCTGCGGCTGTTAAATTTGTATTCATTTTACCCTCCTTGTTCGTGCTATATCGACAAATTTTCACTTTTATAAAGCAAAAATTATATAAAATTGCCAAAAAGGATAAAAATGTGTTGTTTTGGAATCAGGGTTTTTCTGCTCTTTTTTATTACCGTTCTTAGCTTTATTTTGCACTCGTTTTATGCGGATTTTGCCGTGATAGGGTATTATTTTATTTTGGCAAATATCTTGGCTTTTGTGATGAATACTTTATTTTTTAAAGGCTTGTTGCCAGATTATGTAAAAATCGGTGCGATAGCGTATTTTTCGCTTATCGGTGGGGTTATAGGCGGAATTTTAGCCATGCTTATTTTTCGCAAATTTGTTTGGGATAAATTTACTTTTTTACAGCTTGGATTTTTACTTTTATGGCTCATAATAATTTGTTTTGTAGTGTTAAATTTTGATTTTATAAGTCAATTTTTGCAAAATTTTATTAGAAAAGAAGCGTAAAATGCAGAATTTAGATTCTAAAATAATCAAATTTTTACACTTTCAAGAACTTTTATGTCTTTGCACTCTTGATGAAAATTCTTTGCCTTATGCGTCTAGTGCTTATTATGCTTTTGATGAAAAAAATTTGCGACTATTGTTAGCTGGAGGAGCCGAAAGTTCGCATATACAAAGTTTAAAATATTGCGATAAAGTAAGTGGAGCGATAGCTTATAATAATCAAGGCCTTGTAAAAATTCAAGGTGTTCAGTTTCGTGGCATAATGAAAAAGGCAGAAAAATATGCAGAGTATTTTAAAAAGTTTCCATTTGCTCTTGCTATGAAAGCTGAAATTTATGAGATAAAACTTACATGGATAAAATATACCGATAATACTTTAGGATTTGGCAAAAAACTTATTTGGGTTATTGATTGATAAATTTTATCCAAGAGTTAAATTTTTAAAGCAAATTTTATAATTTAATTTTAAATGAGTTAGGGGGGCTTAGCCCCCTTTGTTATTTGTAATTTTTGATAGCTTTATCTAGTATGGCTTGTGCGGTTTTTGCGTCCGCGAAATCTTTGACTTTTACCCATTTGCCCGGTTCTAGCATTTTGTAGGTTTCAAAGAAATTTTTGATACGATCAAGGGTGATTTTTGGTAGGTCATCAAGCCCTTTTATCTTATCATATCTCGGATCTATCTTGCTTACTGGCACGGCTAAAAGCTTTTCGTCCATGCCACTTTCGTCCTCCATGACCAAAACGCCGATAAGTCGGCAAGGTATGACGGCACCTGCTTGAAGTGGATATTCGTTAAGCACGAGTATATCTGCCGGATCGCCGTCATCTGCAAGAGTGTTTGGCACAAAGCCGTAATTTGCTGGATAAAACATGGCCGAGTACATAACCCTATCAACTACGACAGCACCGCTATCTTTATCGATCTCATATTTGATATTTGAGCCGTAAGGAATTTCGATAACGGCATTGATTTTATCTGGGTTTGAACCAACTTTTATCTTAGAAATATTCATGTTTTTTGTCCTTTTTTAAATGAATTGATTATCGCAATTTAGCCAAGAAATGCAATAATTACTTGTTGCATGCGAGTTCTAGCCAATCTGCATCGATTTTTGTGCTATTTTCATCTTTATCGATCTCGCCTTTTATGCGAATTATTGTATTTTTATTGATAGTTTGACCGCGAAAATCATCGTCGTCTATCTCGACTGTTATTTTATCGCCTTTATCGTCTACAAATTCGTATTTATCACCACCAAGTTTTTTTACTATCTTGCCTTTAATCACAACCTTTGTATCATCTGCAAGGGTTTTTGCTTCTGTGGCATTTATCAATTTATAACGTGGATCTATGTTGATTTTATCGTTAGTATCTACAAAACCACCTTGTGCGAAAACTACGCCAGCAAGTGCTGCACTAATCATGAATTTTTTTATCATTTTATATCCTTTCAAAAATGTTTGGGCTTACCACTCAACTATTGCGATTTCTAGCCAATCAGTATCGATTTCTACGCCATTTGCGTCTTTATCAACTTCGCCTTTTATGCGAATGTTTGTGTTTTTAGCTATTCTTTGACCACGAAAATCCTCTTCATTTATCTCGACTGTTATTTTATCGCCTTTATCGTCTACAAATTCGTATTTATCACCACCAAGTTTTTTTACTATTTTGCCTTCAATCATAACCTTTGTATCATCAGCACAAATTTTTACCTCTGAAATACTTGCTGCTTTGTAACGTGAATTTGCAGCTGCCATTTTATCGGCATCTTCTACAAAACCACCTTGTGCGAAAACTACGCCAGCAAGAGTTGCACTAATCATGAATTTTTTTATCATTTTATATCCTTGTAAAAATGTTTGGGCTTACCACTCAACTATTGCGATTTCTAACCACTCGGTATCGATTTCTACGCCATTTGCATCTTTATCGATCTCGCCTTTTATGCGAATTTTTGTGTTTTTATCGATTGTTTGACCGCGAAAATCTTTATCGTCGATCTCGATAATTATCGAATCTCCGTTAGCATCGACAAATTCGTATTTTTCATCGCCAAGGCTTCTAAGTATTTTGCCTTCTAATGTAACTTTTGTGTCATCGGCAAGGGTTTTTGCCTTTGCAACACTTATCGTATCATAAGATGGGTTTTTACTTTTACTTGCGTCATCTACAAAACCACCTTGTGCGAAAACTACGCCAGCAAGTGCTACACTAATCATGAATTTTTTTATCATTTTACATCTCCTTTTAAGTAATTTTTTTTAAAGTAAGCCTTCTATTGTCTTTTTAACATCGGCAACTATTTCGTCTATGCCTCTTTCGCCATTGATAACAAAAAGCAAATTTTTGCCTTTATAAAATTTGCGAATTTGTTCGATAGGATCGAGATAGACTTTCATCCTGTTGTTGAAAACTTCGTTATTATCATCAGCTCCCCTTGCACGGCTTAGCACTCTGCCTCTTGCGACTTCTTCGCTTACATCAACTTCGATAACGCCACGAAGTGAAATTTCGCTTTGAGCAGATAAAACTTTATCAAGTTCGCTCATTTGTTCTACGCTTCTTGGATAGCCGTCTATGATGATATTGTCCTTTTCACAATTTTTTATCGCTGAAATTATGGTATTTATAACGATTTGCAATGGAACAAGGTTGCCTTTTGAAGTAAAACTTTCTATGGTTTTACCAAGTTCAGAACCGCTTGCAACTTCGGCACGAAGCAACTCCCCCGTTGAAAAATGTGCGTATTTTGCATCGGCTTGTGCTATAAGACTAGCATCTGTTGTTTTGCCACTACCCGGGGCACCTATTATTAAAAATAATTTTTTCATCAAATCACCTCTTTTCGTGGCGAAATTTCATCAAATTTCGCCTTAAATTTTATTTTTCTTTTTCTCTAAGTCTAAGACCTAGCTCACGCAACTGCTCGGCACTTGGCATGCTTGGAGCCTTTGTGAGTGGGCATTGAGCGCGTTGAGTTTTTGGAAATGCTATAACATCTCTGATAGAAGTTGATTTTGTTGCTAGCATTATCAAACGGTCAAAACCTATGGCTATACCACCATGTGGTGGCGCACCAAAGCTAAGGGCATCAAGCAAGAAACCAAATTTTTCTCTTTGTTCTTCTTCTTCGATACCAAGAAGTTTAAAGACTTTTTGTTGAATATCGTTTTTATGGATACGAACCGAACCGCCACCAAGTTCAAAGCCGTTAAGCACGACATCGTGGGCGACTGAAAGTATATCTTCAAGGTCTGGTTCGTCTATATTTTTAGGCATGGTAAAAGGGTGGTGCATAGCAGAGTAAGTGCCGTCGTCGTTTAGTTCAAACATAGGGAAGTCAAGCACCCATAAAAATTCCATTTTATTTTCGTCTATGATACCCATTTGTTCTGCCAAGAAAATTCTGAATCGTCCCATATAATCAAGCACGACTTTTTTCTTACCAGCACCGAAAAATACGACATCACCAACTTTAAGTTCGCATCTTGAAACGATTTCATCTAAGTCACTTTGAGAGAAAAATTTGCAAAGTGGGCCTTTTAGCCCTTCTTCTTTCATTTGAAAATATCCAAGACCTTGTGCACCAAATTTGCGAACATATTCTTCAAAACGATTCATCTCTCTTTTGCTGAAAATATTGTCACCATTTGGCACTTTTAAGGCTTTTATGCGATTTTTCTTTTTATCTTTGGCGATAGAACTAAAAATTTCGTTTGTGCTTCTTTCAAAAATGTCAATAACATCAATCATTTTTAAATCATATCTAAGGTCTGGTTTATCCGAACCATAAGTTTCTGTTGCCTCTTTGTAGCTCATGCGTCTAAATGGAATTTTCACATCATATCCGCACGCTTCAAAGATATCTTTTAGCATTTGCTCTGCCATGTTTATGATATCTTCTTGTTCGATAAAGCTCATTTCAACGTCTATTTGAGTAAATTCTGGTTGTCTATCAGCACGCAAATCCTCGTCACGGAAACATTTTGCTATCTGAAAATATTTGTCAAAACCAGAACACATTAAAAGTTGTTTGAAAAGTTGTGGGCTTTGTGGCAAGGCGTAAAATTGTCCCGGATATACACGGCTTGGCACTAGATAATCCCTAGCGCCTTCTGGCGTTGCACGAGTTAAAACCGGAGTTTCAAATTCTATAAAACCCATTTTTGCAAGACTATTTCTAGCAGCTATCGCAGCTTTTGAACGCATTTTAAAGATATTTTGCAATCTTTCGTTGCGTAAATCTAAAAAGCGATATTTTAGTCTGATGTCCTCGTTTACATTTTCATCGCCTATCATAAATGGTAGCGGTTCGCTTGGGTTTTCTATCACCAAATCGCTTACAACCACTTCGATTTCACCAGTTTTTAGCTTAGGATTTACCAAACCTTCGCCACGATGTCTAACTTTGCCTTTTATCTTTAAAACATATTCATCACGCACTTTTGAAGCGATTTCATGAGCATGCTTGCTGTCTGCTGGATCGCAAACAAGTTGTATCAAACCACTTCGGTCACGCAAATCAAGAAAGATTACTCCGCCGTGATCTCGGTAAGTATTGACCCAACCGCATAGATCGACGACTTCGCCGATATTTTTTGTGCCAAGTTCTGCACAGTAACAAGTTCGCATTTTACTTCCTTCTGAAAATTTTAAGCAAGTATTTTACAAAATATTTGCTTTTTCTTTGTTAAATTTTAAAATTTTTTGCTAAAATCACGAGTTATGAAAACAAAAAGCTTAGATTATCAAAATTTAAAATTTGTCGGACTAGTGGCGAAAAAATCAAAGGATTTTGAACAAAACTTCAAAATTTTAACTGAAATTTTCAACTCTCGTGGTATAGAAATTTTACTTGCAAAAGACGATAAAAGCCTTGATGAAATCACGAAAAAAACGGATTTTATCATTTGTCTTGGCGGAGACGGCACTTTAATATCAACTTGCAGAAAAACAGCCGCCACCCAGCCTTTTGTCTTTGGAATTCACGCCGGACGACTCGGTTTTTTAACCGATATCACTATAAACGAAGCAAAAGACTTTTTTGATGAGTTTTTTAAAGGAAATTTTACCGTCGAAGAGCCTTTTATGCTAGATATATTTTTAAACAAAAAAGACGGCACGAAAATTTTAAAAATCGCCTTTAATGACGCAGTTATAATGCGTTCTAAACCCGTTTCTATCGCTAGTGTAGACGCTTTTGTAAATGGAAAAATGTTTAATTCTTATTTTGGAGATGGTTTGATAGCAAGCACGCCAGTTGGTTCTAGTGCTTATAATATGAGTGCAGGGGGTGCTATCATTTATCCGCTAAGCGATGTTTTTACGCTAACGCCGATTTGTTCGCACTCTTTAACCCAACGTCCCATAGTTTTGCCAAAGGATTTTTGCGTGGAGCTAAGGGCTAAAAATGATGAAGTTTTGGTTATAGACGGACAAGATAGCTTTTATATGAACGAGTATGAAAGCGTTGGTATCAAGCTTAGCGATAAATTCGCTAGATTAGTAAGGCACACAGGGCGGGATTATTTTCAAATTTTAAAAGAAAAATTGCGTTGGGGACACTAAATGATAGAACGACTTTTGGTGAAAAATCATCTAAGTTTTGAGCAAATCGAGTTAAATTTTAAACCCGGACTTAGCGTTTTTACAGGCGTTAGTGGAGCTGGAAAATCAGTTTTAATGAACGCAATATTATCTGGTTTTGGACTTAGTCAATGCGAGGCAAAATTAGTCGAGCTAGATGTAAATTTTAACTTTGATATGGACGAATTTGGCATAGAAAATGAAGGCATAAATGCCTTTAAAATGCTACACGATAAAAGCACTAGGTATTTTATAAATTCCCAGTCTATTTCTCGTAAAAATTTAAGTCAAATAGCAAACGAACACATAAAATTTCTTGGTGCAAAACAAGCAGATGAATTTGAAAATGTTAAATTTTTAGCTTTGCTTGATGCCCTTGTGGCTACGAACGAACACAAAGAAAATCTAAACGAACTTGAAAAAAAATACAGCGAATTTAAAATAGTAAAAGCCGAACTTGATAAGCTAAAAAGCGATGAAAGTCATATCCAAGAGCTAAAAGAATTTGCCAAATTTGAAATAGAAAAAATCGAGAGTGTAAATCCAAAAATAGGCGAATTTGATGAATTGATGGCTATTAAAAAAAGACTTAGCAAAAAAGATAAAATCGAACAAGCTTGGGCAAAGGCTGAAAGCATTTACGAGTGCGAATACTCCGTGATAAACGCCTTAAATATTAGCGAGATAGATACTACATTTTTTGTTGAAGCCATGAATTCCCTTCGCCTTGCCAAAGAAAGCTTAAATATGGACGAACTAGAAGGCATAGATGTCGAAGCTGTGCTTGATAGGATAGAAAATATAAATTCGCTTATAAGACGATATGGTGGCGAAGAAGAAGCTTTAAATGCCTTAAATAAACGCAAAATCGAGCTTGAAAGCTATGAAAATTTGAGTTTTAATAAAGCCGAATCGCAAAAAAAATATCAACTTTTACAAACTAAGCTTGATGAAATATCAAATTTGATAACTAAGGCTAGAACCTTGGTTCTTAAAAAACTAGAAAAGATGATAAATTCTTATCTTAAAGAGCTTTATATGCAAGATATTAGTCTTGAAATTTTGCCAAAAAAAATAGATGAAAATGGCGGCGATAGCATAAATTTGCATTTAAATCAAACCGAAATTTCAAAACTTAGTTCTGGCGAATTAAACCGCTTACGACTCGCATTTATAGCGGTTTCTAGTGACATTTTACAAAACGCAAATGGGGTTTTGATTCTTGATGAGATAGACGCAAATTTAAGCGGCAAAGAAGCAATGAGTATAGCAAAGGTGCTAAGTAAAATTGCAAAATTTTATCAAATTTTTGCCATATCTCATCAGCCTCAACTTAGTTCAAAAGCTACAACACATTTTTTGGTTGAAAAAAACGCCGAAATTTCAAGTGTTAAAGAGCTAGATCAAAGCCAAAGAGTCGGAGAACTTGCTCGTATGATAAGCGGTGAAAACATCACTACAGAAGCCATAAATTTTGCAAAACAACTTCTTCATGATTTAAGTTAAAATTTTAATTTTATTTTCAAGTAAGAAAAGAAATGATAAAATAGAGGCTGATTATTTTTTAATATTTTTTATTAACAAAGAACATGGGAGAAAATGGTGTCAAGTAGTGATGAGAGAATTTTGATAGTCGAAGACAATAAATCTTTGGCGAAATTGATTGCAAAAAAAATGCAATACAACATCGAAATGCCTATTGATATAGCTCATACTTTGGCACAAACTAGCGATTTTTTAGAAGATAATAAATATTTCATGGCTTTGCTTGATTTGAATCTGCCAGATGCTCCAAATGGCGAAGTGGTTGATTTTGTATTATCAAAGGGTGTTAATGCCATTGTTTTAACAGGCACCATGGACGAAAAAGTAAAAACAACTTTCATGAATAAAGACATAGTTGATTATGTTTATAAAAACAATATCAGCGATATAAATTATATTTTTCAGATGATAAATCGTTTGCAAAAAAATAAAAATTGCAAAGCCATGATAATAGAAGATTCTTTGCAAATGCGTGAACAGATAAAAAAGATATTGTTAAATTTGCAATTTAGCGTTTTTATGGCAAGCGATGGCGAAGAAGCCATGGAGATTTTCAAGCTCAATCCTGATATCAAGCTTATAATAAGCGATTATTATATGCCTAAAAAAGATGGTTTGGAATTTTTGCAAGAAATTAGAAAAAATTATGGCAAAGAAAAGGTTGCGGTTATACTTATGACAAGCCCTAGCGAAAATGTAAACGGAGCGATTTTTCTAAAAAATGGTGCAAATGATTTTATAGCCAAACCTTTTGTAAAAGAAGAAATGATTTGTCGCATAAACAACACTATAGAATCGCTTGAAAATATCGAGCAAATTTCAAATTTTGCAGATAAAGATTTTCTTACGGGTGCATATAATAGGCATTATTTTTATAACAATCTTGACAGCTATTATAAGCAAATCATCGACGAGCCAGAGCCTTTTGCCGTAGCTATGCTTGACATTGATAACTTTAAAAATATAAACGATACTTGCGGACATGAAAGCGGTGATAAGGTTTTAAAAGCCCTTAGTCATGAGCTTTGTAACGAAGTTAAGGGTAGAAATTTGTTTGCGAGATTTGGCGGAGAGGAATTTTGCATAGTTTTAAAAAATATTACTCGTGAAAATGCGAGTAAATTTTTCGCCGAACTTAGGGCAAAAATCGCAAATTTAAAAATTGTTTTGAAAAATTGTGATTATAATTTTAGCGTTTCAATAGGTGTAAGTTTTGCAAATAATGCTCAAAAAAGCATAGACGAGCTTATAAATTTGGCAGATAAGGCACTTTATAATGCAAAAGAGCATGGTAAAAATAGAGTGGAGTTGGCAGGATGATTATAGATACACATTGCCATTTGAGTGATAAATGCTATGATGATGATTTCTCTGCGGTGCTTGAAAATGCGAGATTAGCAGGGGTGGTCGGTTTTGTTTTACCAGGTGCTGATATAAATGATTTACCAAAAATGGCTACAATATCGCAAAAATTTGCAAATATTTATTTTGCAGCCGGCGTTCATCCTTATGATATGGACGGATATGACGATGAAATCATGCGAAAATATGCTAAACACGAAAAGTGTATAGCCGTAGGCGAGTGCGGTTTGGATTATTTTCGTTTGCCTAAGGACGAAACAGAAAAACTAAGGCAAAAGCAAAGGCAAAAACAAGTTTTTTTAGCCCAATTAGACCTTGCGGTTGAGCTAAAAAAGCCTGTTATCTTGCATATAAGAGAGGCTAATGAGGATAGCTTTAACATTTTAAAAGATTATGCGAGCAAGCTTAGCGGAGCGATTTTGCACTGCTACAATGCTTCGCCACTTTTGTTAGAGCTTGCAGGCATGGGAAATTTTTATTTTGGCATAGGTGGAGTTTTGACCTTTAAAAATGCCAAAAATTTGGTGGAAATTTTGCCAAAAATCCCAAGAGATAGGTTGCTTTTAGAAACCGACGCTCCGTATCTTACGCCAGAACCATATCGTGGCAAGAGAAACGAGCCGGCTTTTACAAGCTTAGTTGCAAAAAAAATGGCTGAAATTCTAAGCCTTAGCCAGAGTGAGGTTTGTGAACTAACCACTGGCAATGCCAAACGATTATTAAAAGTGTTTTGACACGAAATAAGGATAAAAATGAAAGCAATTTTAAAATTATTCTTGATTTTTTCATGTATGGTTTCGCTTTATGCTGCACCTGCCGAGGAATCAGAGGCTTTTCAAATAAAAACTTTAAAAGACCTTGATATCGGCAAGAGTTTTATGAAGTCATCTTATTATAAAGAGATGAAAAAAAGCATAAAATCATCGCAGATAGAAGCCTTTACAAAAATTTATAAAGAAGGTTATCGTTATATACCAACTCTTGTTTCAAATATCAAAAAAGCTGGAATTCCAGAGCACTTTTTGTATTTAGCGATGACAGAATCTGGTTTTTCAAATCATGTTGTTTCAAATGCCAACGCCGTTGGTATGTGGCAATTTATGGAAAAAACAGCAAAAATTCACGGACTTAAAATCAACAAATACGTTGATGAAAGACGCGATCCTATCGCCGCAACAAGGGCTGCTGGAAAATACCTAAAAGGACTAAAAAACAAATTTGGTAAATGGTATCTAGCCGTCATGGCGTATAACTGTGGCGAGGGCAGACTTAACAAAGCCATAAGACAAGCAAAAAGTAGCGATATAGAAGTGCTTTTAGATCCTAAAAAGGCTTATTTGCCAGCTGAAACTAGAAAATTTGTAATGAAAATTTTAAGAGCATCATTTATAGCAAAAGATTCAGAATTTTTGATGTCTCGTGATACAAAAAGATTGCAAGGTATAAGCAAGCTAAAATTTGCAAAAGTCAATGTCCCAGGCGGAACGAATCTTAAAGAAGTTGCCGACAGCATAGGACTTTCTGTTAAGAAACTAAAAAGCGATAACGCTCACTTAAAATATGTCTTTACTCCTCCAACTTATAAAAAATACTATATTTATATACCAGAAAATAAGCAGGTTTTATTTAACGAAAACTTTAAACCATTTACAGGCAAAAATTATTTTAAAACTTATACCGTTAAAAAGGGCGATACCTTGCTTGCTATAGCTAAAAAAGAAGGTATAAGCCATAGAGCTATCAAGGACTATAACGAGCTTAAAACAAATCTCGTTGCGGTCGATCAAAAGCTTATCATACCTGTTTCTAGCAAAAATAAACTAAAAACTTATACGATACAAAATGGCGATACTATCGCTGTTTTATCAAAGAAATTTGATGTCCCAGCAAAGGATATAGCAGCGGCAAATTCGTTTGCGAAAAACGAAGTTTTAAAAGTCGGAGCTGATATTGTTATACCTTAAAAATTTTGCCTATCTTGTCGTGGCATTTATCATAGCAGGCTGTTCGTGGGGTGGTGCGCCTTATGCACCAAACGGCCCGACAAAAGTTACTCCAAACACTTCTGCTGCAACGCATAAAGCTACCATGCGTCCATATAATATAAATGGTAAAACTTATTATCCAACAGTGGTTAGAGTTGGCGATAAAGCCAGCGGAATCGCAAGTTGGTATGGTCCAAGCTTTCATGGCAAAAAGACTTCAAATGGCGAGATTTATAATATGTATAATCTCACCGCCGCTCACAAAACCTTACCTATGAATACCATAGTAAAGGTTACAAATTTACGAAATCACCATTCTGTCGTTGTTCGTATAAACGATCGTGGGCCTTTTGTGGCAAATCGTGTCATAGATCTTTCAAAGGCAGCGGCAACTCAACTTGGTATGATAGGTTCAGGAACTACGCCTGTTAGCATGGAAGTAGTCGGATTTGAAGGTAAAGTTGCAAATGCTACGGCTTTGGCTAGTGCAAATACCAAATTTGATCCAAATTTAGGCATAAATTCTACTTCTGTTAAACAACAAAGCATATATCAAAAACCTAATGCTATCCAAAAATCACAAGGCAGTTTAAATTCTCGCGATTCTATCGCCATAGCTGAAATTTCAAGCACTTCAAAACAAACAAATTCTGGTCAAATTTATAATCAAAATGAAGTTAGTGCTATGAATTATATAGGCGGCGATTTTATGGTACAAATTGGTTCATTTAAAAATTTAAGCGGAGCTCAAAGATATCAAAAAGAACACCAAAGTTTCATGGGTTATAAAAGCGTAGTTAAGAGCTTTAATAACGATAACGGAGAAATGGTTTATAGGGTATTTTTGACTGGATTTAGAAGCGAGGACGAAGCAAGAGACTTTGCAAAAAGCGGAAAAATCAATGGAGCATTTATAGTTAGAGGCTGATTTAATGAAAAGCGAAATTTTAAAACTTGAAAGAAAAACAAAAGAAACACAGATAAAAGCCGAACTTTTACTTTATGGTAGTGGTAAAAATGAGATACAAACTGGCATAGGTTTTTTTGATCACATGTTGGAGGCATTTAGTAAGCACTCTTTGATCGACTTAAAGTTAAGTTGTAAAGGGGATTTAAATGTTGATTTTCACCATAGTGTTGAAGATGTTGGCATAGTTATAGGCACGCTTTTAAAAGAGGCGATTTACCCAGTGAGAGGAGTCGAGCGTTTTGGGGATAGTGTGCTTGTTATGGACGAAGCAGCGGTAAGTGCCGCCTTGGATCTTAGCAACAGGGCTTATCTTGTATATGAAAATTTTACAGAAAATGGCAAGGTTGGCAACTTTGATATAGAATTGGTAGAAGAATTTTTTAGAGCCTTGGCTATAAATTCTGCTATCACCTTGCATCTTAGCAAACTTCGTGGTAAAAATGCTCACCATGTTATAGAAGCGACTTTTAAAGCCTTTGCCGTTGCACTTAGACGAGCCTTAGCTAAAAACGATAGAATCGGCACTCCAAGTACTAAGGGTGTTTTATGATAGAAATGATTTTTTTAGATATCGATGGTTGTATGACGGACGGCAAAATCGTTTATAACGCAGATGGGGAATTGTTAAAAAGTTTCGATGTTAAAGACGGATATGCTATCGAAAGTTGGTTAAAACTTGGTAAAAAAGTTGCTATTATCACAGGTAGAAATTCTCCCATAGTCGAACAAAGAGCAAAAGATTTAAAAATAGTGCATGTTTATCAAGGCGTAAGCGATAAATTAAAAGTTGCAAAAGAAATTTTAAAATTTGAAGGTCTTAGCCTTAAAAATGCCGCAGCAATAGGTGATGATTATAACGACTATAAGTTATTAAAAGCTGTTGCCATGGCGTTTAAACCCAAAGACGCTATCAAAGAATTAGCCGCTAGAAAGTTAAAACATAAAGGCGGAAATGGCGCGATACGGGAGATGATCGAAATTATCATCAAAAACGAAGTTTTGTTTGATGAGTGGTCTAAACGTTGGTTGTAAAGATTTTTTACTTTGTGATCGCTATTTTTAGCGTCGCTTTGGTGTTTTTGTTTTCATCTGATCCATACTTTGCAGAGCAATTTAAATTAAATTCGAGCATAGCAAATATGCAAGCAAACAATATTGTCGACTACGAAATAAACTCAACAAAAATTTCAGGGGTTTATAAGGGAGCAGAGATGAATCGCTATGCCAAAGTTGATGTGGTAAATAATTTTGATTCTGTATTTTTACGCGGCAAACAAACGCACTATATGCGTTCAGATAAAGCGAATTTACAAGGCGATATTATCAAATTTGTTTCAAATGCAAAGTATGAAAATAACGAAAGTATGGTATTTAGTTCGCAAGAAATACTTTATAACAAAAAAAACAAAACCATTAGCTCAAAAGTCCCCTTTGTCGCAACGCAAAATACAGATAAAATTACGGGGAAATCGGCTGATTATGATTTAAACAAAAAACAATTAAGTGCCAAAGGAATTAAAGCGTGGATAGAGCAAGAAAGATAGGATTGATATTGTGTTTAGCTTTTGCTTTTGCAAATGCCGAGCAAGTTGAGATACAAGCGGATAGTTTTTTTGCCGATGAAAACAAACAAATCAGCGAATTTATCGGCAATGTTAATATTAAAAAAGGCGAATATGATAATCTAACGGCAAATAAAGTTACGGTGCATTTTGATAAAAAACGACAACCAACCAAATATGTAGCCACCGGCAATGCCAAATTTAAAATTTTTATGAAGGAAAAACATTACGATGGTAGCGGTGGTGTGCTTACTTACGAACCAGCAACTCAAATTTATACGCTTACACAAAACGGACATTTACACGAAATAGATACAGATAAACATGTTTATGGAGATAAAATAGTCGTAAATCAAGCCAAAGGACTATATAATGTAAATTCTGATCCAAACAAACCGGTCAAATTTATATTTCAAGTCGAAGATAAACAAGAGAGCAAAAAGTGATTCATTGCATAGGTGGGAAATTTTTAAATTCCAGCCCAAGTATCAAGCTTTCTCCTGATTTTGGCATGAGTGAAATTGTGTTTTTGGGTCGTTCCAATGTTGGCAAAAGCTCGCTTATAAACGCCATTACAAATAACAAAAATTTGGCTAAATGCAGTCAAACTCCAGGCAAAACAAGGTTGATAAATTTTTTCGAGATAGATTTTAAAAATGATGAAAATGATGAAAAATTTAATCTGATTTTTGTTGATTTACCCGGTTTTGGATATGCCAAGGTTGCGAAATCTATGCAAAATGAGTGGAAAAGCAATCTTGATGAATTTTTAAAAGCAAGACAAAGTATAAAACTTTATGTGCATTTGATAGATTCAAGACATTTTGATTTGCAAATAGATGAAAATTTAAGTCAATATCTAGATTCTTTTATAAGAAAGGACCAAAAAATTTTAAATATTTATACCAAGGCTGATAAATTGAATCAAAAAGAACGTTCAGCTTTATTAAAGCATGATCCTAAGGCTATTTTAGTATCTACTACAAATAAAAAAAATCTAGATGAAGTAGTGCAAAGTATAGTAAATGGAGCCCTTGGTCTATGAATATCAAGATTTTAAAACCAAAGCCAAAAGATGTTCCAGCTATGCAAAAACTTATAGCAAAAGAAGTTGCAAACGCTGTTATCTTGCCACGAAGCGATGATGAGGTTAGCACAAATATTCGTTCATATACCATAGCTCTTGATGACGATGAAATCATAGCTTACGGAGCTTTGCATTTTCATACTATGTTTTTAGCCGAAATTCGAAGCTTGATAGTTGCCGAAAAAAGTCGTGGTTTTGGGGTCGGCTCACTGTTGGTTACTGAAATTTTAAAAGAGGCGAAATTTTACGATATTAAGCAGGTTTTTACGCTTACATATCGTAAAAGTTTTTTTCAAAGGTTAGGCTTTCATGAGATAGCTAAAACCGAATTGCCAGCTCAAAAAATTTGGGCGGATTGTGCAAAATGCAAAAGATTTCCTGTATGCGACGAAATAGCTCTGATCTACGATATATAGGCTATGCCTTTTCGATTATTTTGCTTTTTGCTTATGAGATAGCCACGGCAAAATATATCTTTTTGCCACCGCTTTTTGGCGTATTTTTTACTTATATGATTTTTGAGTATTCGCGTAAAAGACGCACTTATATGGATTTGAATTTTGGTTGGTATCTTAGCATAGCCTTTTTACTTTTTGCCGAACAAGTGCATGGTTTTCATATATTTTCAAGTATAATTGCTTTTTTTGTGTTTTTTTACATCCTTGTTGAGTGGTTGTTTTCAACTTTAAAATACCGCATAACCTTGCTTGCTATTTTTGTAAGTGTTGGTTATATCGGCACTTACGGCGTAAGTTCGTTTGTTTCATATATGCTAAATGAAAATTATTTGTATTTTGACAGAGAGTATATAGCTTATATTTGGATAGAATTTTTAATTAGCATAATTTTATTTAAAGAGCGTATAGTATGAGACTTGGTGTAGTTTATGCGATGGTTATTATATTTTTTACCATGCTTTTAACTAGGGTGTATTATATAAGCGTAAATTCAAATGAGTATTATGAAAACATAGCCGAACAAAATGTTATCAAAACCCAGTATATCGCCCCTGTGCGAGGGCTTATCTTTGACGCTAAAAATCGCCCACTAGCCGTCAATCGTCTTGGATTTTCTATCGCTATCAAACCTCATCTTGGACGCAAAAAAGAAATTTTAGACGCCCAAATTGCAAAGATAACTAACATTTTTCCAGACCTAAACGCTTCTAAATTAAGACGTGAATATATCAAAAACGATTCTCCGTATAATCAAGAATTTATAAATGTAGTGGATTTTATAGATTATGATAAATTTATTCCACATTTTGCCAAAATTTCGCAATTTGAAAATTTGCAAGTCGCGCCTGCTAGCAAAAGACACTATCCTTACGAAAATTTGGCTTCACACATAATCGGCTATGTTGGCAGGGCAAACCAACAAGATATGCAAAACGATCCCTTGACTAAACTTACAAATTACACTGGTAGAAGCGGTGTTGAACGTTATTACAATATGGTTTTACAAGGCAATGAAGGCTTAAAACGTTCCAAAGTAAATGCCCTAAATCAGCAAATTCAAAGTCTTGATACGGTTATGCCAACTAGTAAAAATATACAGCTTACCGTTGATTTGGAGCTTCAAAAATTTATAGGCGAAGTTTTTGGAGCTGATGCTGGTAGTGTCATAGTTATGGATCTTAAAAGTGGTGCTATTATCGCAGCTGGTAGCTATCCAGAATACAACCTTAACACTTTTGTAAACGGCATAACACAAAGCGAGTGGGATAAACTCATCAAAGATATAGATCACCCTTTTACAAATAAACTAGTAAATGGACTTTTCCCGCCCGGATCTGTTGTAAAAATGGGCATGGGCTTGGCCTTTTTGGATGCTGGTGTTTCGCGTTCGGACGGCTATCGTTGTACCGGAACATACGAACTTGGTGGCCGTAAATTTCGTTGCTGGAACATGTATGGACACGGTTTTATGAATTTAAATGACGCCATAAGAGAAAGTTGCGATGATTATTTTTATAAAAATAGTCAAAAAATTGGCATAGACGCCATAGTGCCGGTTTTAGAGCGTATAGGTTTTGGTTCAAAAACAGGCGTAGATTTGCCAAATGAATTTATAGGAATAGTTCCAAGTCGTGAGTGGAAAATGCGAAAATACGGCAAATCATGGTTTCAAGGTGAAACTCTCATCACCTCCATAGGGCAGGGGAATTTTTTGGTTACGCCTATGCAAGTTGCAAGATACACCGCAAATATCGCAACTGGGCTTAATATCGTTCCGCATTTTTTATATAGTATAGACGGCGAACTTATGGATTTTACGCCAAAGGATGACATTTTTACGCCTTTTGAAAAACGTCAGCTAAATCATATCAGGCATGCTATGTTTGAAGTCGCAAATCACCAAAAAGGTACGGCTAGACGGCACTTTACGGGCTCATTAGTTACGGTTGCAGCAAAAACTGGAACCGCTCAAGTTGTAGGTATCTCACAAGCAGATAAAAAACGTGTACGTGAAGAAGATATGGCGTATTTACAGCGTTCGCATGCATGGCTAACGACTTATGCACCTTACGAGGATCCGCAATTTGTCGTAACTATTATCGTTGAACACGGCGGACACGGCGGTAGCGCTGCTGGCCCAAAAGCTACACAAATTTATAATAAACTCGTCGAAATGGGCTATATAAATTTAAACAAAATCAATGAAGAAAAAGAAAAAAAGACAAAAAAAACTAAGAAAAGAAGATGAGTGATACAAAATTTTAAGCATCACAAGTTCTGACTATAAGACTTTTTGGTAATTTAAATTTGGCTATGACTTCTTCTTCTTTTTTACGCATTTGACCATTGTCGTTTTCATGATCAAAACCTAGTATGTGAAGCAAGCCGTGAGTAAAAAGAAGTGCCATTTCTTCATCTTTTGTATGGGATAATTCTGTGGCTTTTTGTTCGCATAAATCGCAATTTATCACTATACAACCAAGCGGAGTGTGCGGTACTGGCTCAAATGGAAAGCTTAAAACATCTGTGCTTTTATCGATATTTCGTTCGCTTTTGTTGATTTCTCGCATTTTATCGCTATCGACTATGCTTAACTCAACTTCTATGTCGCCTAAAAATTTGCAAATTTGATCTAAAATTTCAGGATAATTTTCGTCAGATACTATCATTTTTATACCCAATTCATTTAAAATTTCGTATAATTATAGCCCAAATTTTGTGACTTTTTGATAAATAAAAAACTTTAAACGAGAGAAAAAATGGCAAAAAAAGCAGTGTGTATAATGAGCGGTGGCATGGATAGTACTTTGTGTGCGACAATAGCAAAACACGAAGGATACGAGATTATAGCCTTGCATTTTGATTATGAGCAACGAACAATGTCACGTGAAAAACAAGCTTTTAACGATGTTTGCGATAGACTTGGGGTCAAAAAAAGATTAAATATAGACGCAAATTTCATAGCAAAAATCGCTGCAAATGCCTTAACAGATAAAAAACAAGAAATTCGAAAAAACGGCGTAAAAGCTGATATACCAAATACTTATGTGCCTTTTAGAAATGGAATTTTTATCTCTATCGCAGCAGCTCTTGCCGAAAAAGAAAATGCACAAGCACTTTTTATCGGCGTTGTTTGGGAGGATAGCTCTGGTTATCCTGATTGTAGCAATGAATTTATACAAAGCATAAATAAGGCTGTAAATTTAGGCACAAAACCCACTTTTTCACTCGAAATACGAACGCCTCTTGTAAATCTTAGCAAGGCACAAATAGTAAAAAAATCTTTTGAACTTGGCTCGCCTATCGAACTTACTTGGAGTTGCTATGAAAACGAGGATGAGGCTTGCGGTTTATGCGATAGCTGTCGTTTGCGTTTAGAGGGATTTAAAAAAATAGGCAAAACAGACCCTATAAAATATAAAAAAATTTGATAATAATATTTTCAAGTTTAATCAAATTTGATTTAAAAACCAGCCTATTATAATGCGATAAAATAGCGATAACTAG
>JAILCJ010000069.1 GCA_024680445.1 Campylobacter sp. | reverse complement strand
CACAAAAAAAGTAATTTAAATTTTATTTGATTATTTATGGCATTAAATTTAAAAAAAATAAGTATAATCTTTTCTCATTTTAGGCACTAAAAATGTAATAAAAATTACTTTATTATTTTCTTACTGCGATAATACCTAAGGAGAATTCAATGAAATACTTAAATTTAACACTTGCGATCTTGCTTGCCACTTCGCTTGTTGGTTGCGGGATGTTAGATGAAAAAGAAAAAGGTGACTCAAAGCAAAAAATGGGCATGGGCGGTGCTTTGCCGGTAGATATCTTTGTAGCCAAAAAAGGTGATGGCGAGATGAGTTTTGAGTATCCTGCCAGAATACAAAGCCAACAAGATGTAGTTTTGGTGCCAAAGGTTTCTGGAACACTACTAAAACAAAATTTCAAACCCGGCGATAAAGTAAAAGCCGGAGATGTACTTTTTATGATAGATCCTGATACTTATGAAGCAGCTTATGAAGTAGCCAAGGCAAATATTTTACAAGCCAACGCAACACTTAAAAACGCAAAACATGAAGCAGATAGGGTAAATAAACTTTATGTACAAAAAGCCGTGAGCCAAAAAGATTATGATAACGCCATAGCAAATTTGGAGGGTGCAACGGCAAATTTGGCAAGTGCCAACGCCAACGCCAAAACAGCAAAACTAAATTTGGATTATACCAAGATAACAGCTCCATTTGACGGTATAGTAAGCGAAAATTTGGTAGATGTTGGCACTCATGTGATTGCAACTTCAACGAAACTCGTTCGTTTAACCAAATTAAATCCTATAGATGCGAGATTTTATATAGCCGATATAGACAGTATGACAATGAATCAAAATTTACAAGATAGCACTTGGTCGCAAGTAGGCACACAAGCTATTTTGACATTAAATTCAAAAGAATTTCAAGGAAAAATAAATTTTATAGATAGTTCGGTTGATACTTCGACCGGTAGGGTTTTGGCAAAGGCTGAATTTGCTAATGAAAATGGCGAACTTTTGCCGGGTAGCTTTGCTAGAATTTCTATGAACGGTTTCGTGCAAAAAGACGCTATCATTGTCCCACTTATCGCGATCTTGCAAGACACCGTAAGTCCTTATGTTTATATCATCGAAGACGGTAAAGCCATGAAAAAAGCTGTTAAAATTTCATATCAAAATATGACCCATGCTTACATCAGTCAAGGCATAAATGAAAACGATCAAATCATTATAAACAATTTTAAAAAAATAGGCACAGGCGTCCCAGTCGTAGTCGATACTAAGCCACAAACGGCTAGTCAATCGCAAGACAAAGGGAGCAAATAATGTTTTCCAAATTTTTCATAAACCGCCCTATATTTGCAGCGGTTATAGCTATCGTAGTTGTAATCGCAGGTATCATGTCTATGCGTGGTTTGCCTATCGAAGAATATCCTAAACTAACGCCACCACAAGTGCATGTTAGCGCTTCTTATATAGGTGCCGACGCTCAAACCATAGCAAATACGGTTGCCACCATACTCGAAGACGAAATAAACGGCGTTGAAGGCATGATTTATATGCAAAGCTCATCAAGTTCAAGCGGTATGATGGGTATAGACGTGTATTTTGAAGTCGGTTATAGTGCAAAACAAGCCACGATAGATGTAAATAACCGCGTTCAAGCTGCTATTTCGAGATTGCCAGCTAGCGTTCAACAAACCGGCGTTGTCGTTAGGGAGCGTAGTAGTACCATACTCGAAGTTATAGCCTTTTCAAGCGATGATCCTAGCATGGATAAACAAGAGTTGGCAAACTATGTTTTGCTAAATATCGCCGATGAATTAAAACGTGTAAAAGGCGTTGGTGATACCGTAGTTGTTGGTAACCAAAACTATGCGATGAGAATTTGGATGAAGCCGGATTTATTATCCAAATTTAACCTTAGCGTTCCAGAGGTTATAAACGCTGTTTCTACTCAAAATAGCCAATACGCAGCAGGTAAAATCGGCGAACAACCTTTACAAGACGCAAAAAATCCTTATGTATATTCTATCCGTTCAGACGGCAGATATAAAAGCGTAAAAGAATTTGAAGATATCATACTTAAAGCCAATGGCGATGGTAGCATGTTGAGATTAAAAGATGTAGCAGATATCGAAATCGGCTCTCGCTCGTATTCATTTAATGGCTTTTTAAATAACCAACGTCAAGTCCCACTCATGGTCTTGATGCAAAATGACGCAAACGCCCTAGAAACCGCTCAACTTGTTGGCGAAAAACTAGATGAACTTTCAGCAACTTATCCGGCTGGATTTAAACACACCATAGCCTTTGATACAACAACCTTCGTTGAAGTTTCGATAAAAGAAGTTGTTAAAACCTTTATAGAAGCCTTGTTGCTTGTTATGGTAGTTATGTATCTTTTCTTAAAATCCCTTCGTGCGACTATCATACCTATGCTTGCCGTGCCTGTGTCTATCATCGGTACTTTTATAGGCTTTAATGCACTTGGTTTTTCTATCAACCTCATCACGCTTTTTGCCCTTATCCTTGCCATAGGTATAGTCGTTGATGACGCCATTATAGTTATAGAAAATGTCGAAAGAATCATGCGGCACAACAAAAACATAAGCGTAAAACATGCCGCCGAACAAGCCATGCAAGAGGTTTCGACGCCTATTATTTCTATCGTGCTGGTGCTTTCGGCTGTTTTTATACCGGTTTCTTTTATGGAGGGTTTTGTCGGCGTTATACAAAAACAATTTGCCCTAACTTTGGTCGTTGCGGTTTGGCTCTCTGGCTTCGTCGCCCTTACGCTTACGCCTTCTCTTGCAGCGATATTTTTGCGACACAACGAAAGTGAGCCTTTTTGGTTTGTAACAAGATTTAATGATATATTTGACTGGAGTACTAAGGTTTTTGGAGCTGGGGTTGCAAAAATTTTACGCCATGTTTTGCCTTCGCTTTTAGCAGTAGCCATAGTAATTTTTGCCATGGCACAACTTTTTGAACGTTTGCCTTCATCTCTTGTACCAAGCGAAGACAAAGGCTTTATAATGGCGATCTCATCTTTGCCGCCCGCCTCGTCATCATCAAGAACCATAGAAGAAAATCACAAAATCGCAAAAACTTTTTTGAGTGATGAAAATGTGTATTCTGTTATGGGCTTTTCTGGATACGATCTGATAGCTAGTGCTCAAAGAGATAATGCGATGGCATTTTTTATAAAAACCAAACCATGGGATGAAAGAACGACTCCGCAAAGCCAAATAGACGCAATGGTTGGCAAATTTAATGCCGCTTTGATGGGCTCAAAAGAAGCCCTTACCTTCGTGTTAAATGTGCCACCTATAAATGGACTTAGCTTAACGGGCGGTTTTGATATGTATGTGCAAAACAAAAGCGGTAAAAGCTACAACGAAATAGAACAAGATGTCCTAAAAGTCGTTGCCGCCGCAAATCAACGTCCAGAATTAAGAGGCGTTAGAACAACGCTTGAAACGAATTATCCCGAATACAAATTTGAAGTCGATTACCAAAAAGCCATGCTTCTTGGTGTTAATAAAGCCGATATTTTTAGTGCCATGTCCGCAACCCTTGGTTCACATTATATAAACGACTTTAACATGTTTGGTAAAACTTATCGTGTTTATATGAGTGCAAAAGAAAAATTTAGAGACTCACCGGGCGATTTACGAGATATTTTTGTCAAAAATGCAAAAGGCGAAATGATATCTTTGGCTTCTTTTTCTACGCTAAAACGAAGCATGGGACCTGACCTTGTCGATAGATTTAACCTCTTTCCAGCCGCTAAGGTCATGGGCGATCCAGCCACAGGCTATACCTCTGGTGATGCGATAAAAGCGATACAAGAAGTCACAAAAGAAGTTCTTGGCGAACAAGAATACGCTATTTCTTGGTCTGGCACGGCTTATCAAGAAGTTCAGTCCACCGGTGCTGGCAAACAAGCCTTTATCTTTGGTATGGTTTTTGTTTTTCTTATCTTAGCCGCTCAATACGAAAGGTGGCTCATACCTTTAGCCGTTATCACAGCCGTGCCTTTTGCGGTCTTTGGTTCGCTTTTGGCAACTTGGGCAAGAGGGCTAACAAACGATATTTATTTTCAAGTCGGACTTTTGCTACTCATCGGACTTTCAGCTAAAAATGCTATTTTGATCGTGGAATTTGCCATGCAAGAAAGAGAAAAAGGTAAGAGTATCTTTGAAGCCGCCGTTAGTGCTTCTAAACTTCGTTTCCGCCCTATCGTTATGACTTCTATAGCATTTACTCTTGGCGTTTTCCCTATGGTTATTTCAACCGGAGCTGGTGCAGCATCTCGCCACTCTCTTGGTACTGGACTTGTTGGTGGCATGATAGCAGCGACAACTATAGCGATATTTTTCGTGCCTTTGTTTTACTATTTGCTTGAAAATTTAAATGAAAAATTTTGGAATAAAGGCAAAAATATAACACGTGATGGAGAAGTAACAAATGCGTAAAATTTTACTTTTTATTTTGGCATTTTTTGTTGCTGGATGTTCGTTTAGACCGAGCATGCCAGAGGTAAATGCAACTTTTAATGCAAGTTTTGAAAGCACGCAAATAAGCGATAAATGGTGGCAAGAATTTAAAGACGATAAGCTAAATTTGCTTATAGATGAAGCCTTGAAAAAGAATCTTGATTTAAAACTTGCATATTACAATCTCGAACAAGCTAGGCTAAATTTGGCAAATTCAAAAGCCGACTTAGTGCCAAATCTCGGATTAAACGCAGAAGCTGCCAAAACTCAATCAAGCGGAGAAACTCACACCAGCCCAGCACAAGTGCGATTTAACAACTTTTCTTTAAGTGCGGTGCTAAACTATGAGATCGATTTATGGGGCAGAGTTCGCAATACCATTGCCTCAAAAGACGCCTTGCTTAACGCCTCTAAATTTGATTATGAAAGTGCAAGGCTTAGCATAATTTCAGCGGTTGCAAAAAGTTATTTTTCTCTTGTAGCCCTAAAAATGCAAGAAGCGGTTTATATCGATAGTTTGCAAAGCTATACAGAAACTATGAACTATCGCAAACGTCAACTTGACGCCGGTAGCGTAACAAATATGGTCTATATGCAAAGCGTTGCCGAAGTCCAAAACGCTCAAATAAATTTACAAACTATCCAAAATTCTATCGTCTTAGCCAGCAACGCCCTATCCATACTCACAGGCAAAAGCAATGATGAAATTTTATATAAACTAGTCGATACCGCCAGCGTTTTGCCTAACGCCCCGCAAATTAATGCAAACATCAGTTCAGACATCTTACTTCGTCGTCCAGATGTTGCAGCCAAATTTGAAGTCTTAAAAAGCTCAAATGCCCTTGTTGGCGTGGCAAGAGCAGCGTATTTTCCAACGCTTTCTTTGACTGGAATTTTTGGATTTAGCTCCGATGAACTCAATAGACTTTTTATAAACAATGCCAACACTTGGTCGCTAGGGGCTAGTTTGGCGCAAAATTTGTTTGATTATGGCAGAAGGTCAAATAATGTCGAGTTAGCAAAACTTGCTCAAAGTGCCGATGCACTTAATTATGAAAAAGCGGTAAAAACTGCTCTTGGCGAAGTAAAAACCGCTCTTGCTTCAAGACAAAATGCCATACAAATCACAGAACAAAGCGACAAACTTTTAAGCACACAAAATGAAATTTATCGTCTTGCCAACGCCCAATACGACGCCGGTTATGTCGATCACCTAACCTTGCTTGACGCCCAACGCGTCTTACTTAGCACTCGCCTTAACAAAATAAATGCGGAGCTAAATTTAAATAATAGCGTGCTTGAAATTTACAAAGCCTTTGGTGGCGGTTTTAAAAATACAAAATAAAATTCCTTTTTTCAAATTTAGCTCAAATTTTGAGCTAAATTTTTTGAAATAAAGTTGTATTTTTAATAAATTTTTATGTAAATTTTTACAAATTTATTGATAACATTTATCGTAAAATAGTGAATTTTTATAAAATAATATAGAAAAATATTTCAAAAAGCCAAAAATATTAAATTTTGGCTTTTAGTATTTTTAGTATTCGTATTTGAATTCTATATAGTAGTTTCTTTCGTTGGCTGGTGAGTAGTCGTCGCCGATTTTACTTTGGTAGTTGTAGTATTTTTTGTTAAAGAGATTCTTAACACCGCCATTTATGCTAAATCCGCTTGCAAATGTGTAAGAAAGTCCCATATCAACGATGGTTCTTGATTCGATTTTTTCATAGTATGTATCTTTTTGACTTGAATAATATTTAAAGTCACTAAAGACATGAAAGTCTTTTAAAATTTCATAATCAGCACCGATTACGACTTTGTGTTTTGATACAAATGGCACCTCTTTACCGCTGTTTGCACCTTGTTTGATTTTCGCATTTACATATGAGTAAGATTCGCTTAGCATCAAGCTGTCAAATAAAAATTGTTTTGCGTATGCTTCAAAGCCGTATCTTTTGGTTTTAGCTAAGTTATAGTATGCCCAACCATCCCCATGTCCGCCGAAAGATTGATATGCGATTTCATCTTTTGTATCTGTGTAAAATAGGGTGAAATTGAAAGGATTCTTTGCTATTTCATCTTTTAAGCCTATTTCATAGGTGTTAAATTTTTCAGATTTAAGATTGTTGAAACTATATGCACTAGTCGTTGCGTCTTTGTTTGTTAGTTGTGACGGCGATGGTGAGATATAGCCTCTTTCAAATTTCAAATAAACATTGCCTGTGTCAGAATAGCTGAAATTTGGTGTGATTTCAAAGGCGTGATTGTTTTGGTGACTTTCGCTTTTTGCTTGATTGTAGCTTGTCATGCGTGCAACAGGCATGCCTCGCATGGTGGTTTTCATATCCGAAATTCTGCTTACATCGTAATTTGAACGCTCAAATCTATATCCAGCACTTAGGTCAAAAAACTTAGTAAAGTCGTATTTATTCATAAAATAAACGGCGTGGCTATCTTTTTGCAAGTCTAGGACGGTGTCGTGTTTCATTTGCATTACCGGAGACATCGTAACTTTATAATGAGATTCTCTTTCACCTTTATTTCTTGTAAAATCGTAACCAAGGATAAATTCGCCATTTGTATAATCAAATTTGTTTTTTAAGTTTAGTCCGTATTTTTTATCACCAAAAAGTCCGTTTGAAGGATAGTCAATGTTTGATTCGTTTTCTATTTTTATGCGTTGATAAAATGGCATCAAATTTAGGGTATAAAAATCACCAAATTTGCCTTCATAATTTGAACTTATATCAAATTTGGTATTTTTTGTAAGTGTTGTTTTGCCGTTTGGATTGCTATTTTGTCGGCGGTTTTGCCTTACTTGGTTTAATGTTAATGAGCCAGGAGAATTTACCTTTGCTTTATACAAACTTGGAGTTAAACTAATGTTTTGAGTATCGCTAATTTTATAGTTTATTGCTCCGCTTAGATAATAACCTCTGTCTTTAAAATCGTCTTGATAGCCCTTGGTGCCAAAGCCTTTGCCAGAAAATTTTAAAAACAAGTCATCATTTACATTTCCGCCCAAATTTGCCGCAAAATCACGGTAAGAATATGAACCAAATTTGCTACTTAAATTTGCGTAAAAATCTCTTGGTTTTGTTTTGGTTATGATATTTATAACCCCGCCTCTAGTTCCTGAACCATAAAGCACGGCTCCACCGCCCGGCATAGCTTCGATTTGCTCTACATCTTCTATGGCTATCATATCAAAAGGGACTATGCCGTGAGCTGTGTCAAGCATATTCATAGGCACGCCATTTAGCATAACTTTTACAGACATTGTTGGGCTTACTCCAGCTCCTCTGATACCTTGTCCACGCATGTCTATATTTACGCCAGCACCATTGTCTATCATATCTACACTTGGCAGTTTTTCTATGGCTTCTCTAAGCGTTCTGTAACCAAAATTTGCTATATCATCTTTTGTTATGACATAAATATTTCTTGTTTCGTCTTTTAGTGTTTCGCTAAAACCTGTTGCTGTAACTACTATGGGATTTAAGTCTATATTTCTTGGCGTATCGCTGGTTTGCGTGCATGCAAACGCAAGTTGCAAGTGACAAAAAACCTACACGGGTAAAACTTTGTAAACT
>JAILCJ010000212.1 GCA_024680445.1 Campylobacter sp. | reverse complement strand
CATTGATGAGCTAACAACAAAGAGCCTAAAAAGGACTTTGGATATAAATGTTTAATGCTTTAGATTTTTGCAAATTTTTTAATATGGTAAGAAAAAAGCAGAATATGAAGCTAGCAAAACTACGAGCCACAAAGGGGCGATTTGTTTTATTTCACCCCTTGGGGCAATGTGGGGATATTTTACGAAAAAGTCCCACCTCATCACGCCTTGGTGCGTTTGGGACGCTTAGTAAATTTAAGCGATTTAGAGCTTTTAAAAGCCCAAAAAGGCGAGTTTAAAGCTATTTTGAGAAAATAGCTTTTAGCGAATTTACTAAAAGCTAGTGATAAAAATCTTGGCGTAGATTTTTATCACTCTTTTTATTTATAGTTATTTTTAATTTTGCACGCCCATCATCATTTCATAATGCGATTTTTGATCCGTTTTTTCAAAAATTTTCTTAAAAATTTCAAAATAATTTTTTGTGCTTTGCTCTGGCTCTTCTATAAACAAATCATCTGGCAAAGAATGCGAGCCATCATTTATCCACGAAATTAAGGAGCGTGCGATAATCTTTTCGTTTGGATTTTCAAATTTGTCAAGCAAAGCCATATCGTTATACTTGCCTAAAATTTTAAAATAATGCTCTATAATTCTTCTCATTATATTTTGTGTGTAGATATTGCATTTTCCTTCATTTTCGTGTTCGCGTATTTCTCGCCAGTATAAATCATAAGAGCTACTTATGGGATTTTTGTCATATTTTTGGATGCTTGAAGTACGTTCTTCTTTTCTTATGATCCAGTAACTTAAATCATTTCTAGTATTTTCTCTGCCGTCTATAAAAGAAATTTCTTTGTAAAAATAAATATTGTGTGTAAGGATGATGATTTGTTTTATTTTATTATTTGCATCGCCAAGTTTTTTTAGCTCCTCTTTTATCAAAGAACTAACGATAAATAAAATATTGCTATCAAGGCTTGAAATAGGATCATCTATAACTAATACTTTTTCTTTTTGGATACCATCATCATTTAAACTTCCATGTACTAATTGCATATAATACAAGAATGTTATAAATGTCACTTCTCCTTCACTTAAATCATCTTTTATAAAACTTCCGTTTTGCCTTTGAAGAGTGTAGGTATTTTCGTCTTTTGCCGAGACGATTTGAAAATTCATAAATCCATAATTACGCAATATATCATTTATATTATCGACCGCAGCCTTGGTGCTTACGTCTTTTTTGTTTAGATTTTTTAGTTCTTCATTTAAGGTAGAAATTTTGCTTGTGCATTCATTTATTTTTGAGCTAAGGCTTGAAATGGCATTATCGCAATCTTGTTTATTTTTGTTATATTGTGCGATAAAAGTTTCATTTTCTTTTATCAAATAGCACCAAATTTTATTTTTTAAGTCTTCTTTTTTATGAGCAAGAGTATCGATAATGTCGTTATGTTCTTTTATTTTTGCCTTGCAAGTTCAAGGATATTTTTTATAGCATCAATAATTTCTTTGTGAGATTGTAAAGTTATTGCAAGGCTAGGTTCTTTTTCTTTGCTAGAAATTTTTGCTAAGTTTTGGGATACTTGGCTATGTAAAGTTTTTAAATGAGCCGAAAAAAGAGTTAAATCTAGTTGGTATTGTTATTGCTTGTTTGCGATTTTTCTATTTCATCTAAAAAATCTAATAAATTTTTAGAATTTATTTTATACAAATCAGAAGTTTCTTTTAATGTATTTAAGTCCTTTGTGTAAGTTTCATCAAAAAAGCTAGCAAGTTCTTTTATAAATTTATCGCTAATCGTTTCTTGCTGACAAAATGGGCAAATTTTATCATTCGTGCCTAAAAAGCTCCTTCCCACATTTACCCAATCAGAGTTATTTAGCCTATTTATAAGTGGTGCAATATCTACATCGTTATTACCTATAATTTTTTTGGAATAAATTGGATTTTGCATAACTTCTTCTAAATTTATGCTAGGAAAAGCTGGCAAATTAGAAAATTTTTCATTAGGAGAGTTATAAATTTTATCACTTAATTTTTTTAAATTTTCATAATCTAATGCTGTCTCATTTTTATGTGTCTCATACTCTGATAAAACTTTATTTACAAAATTATCTTTGTTACTCATTACACCCTTAAAGGCTTCCTTAAAAGCTTTTTCGTGCTTTTTATAAAGCCTATCCCACACATTATCTTTAAATTTTATGTATAAATTATCTATTTCATCTTGCTTTGTTCCTTGCGTACTTTTATATGTGGTGATATTTGTTTTTAAGCTTTCAAGCTCTTTATTTTTTGCTTCAATTTGTTCTGCTATTTCTTGACTTTTTTCGCCAATAGTAAAAATGCCAGGGATTTTTCCAGTAGAGTTAAAGTGCTTTTGTCTAAAATTTTTGTTATAAACTAATATTTCAAGCGGAGTATCGTTTTCCCATATAGTAGAACAATCACTGTATGCCAGATTTGTACTATCTGCTAGATAATTGCTTAGAGTTGTTTTGCCAGAGCCGTTGGATCCATAAATGAAATTTTGTCTTTGAAGCCCTGAAAATTCAACCGATGCATAAGTTGCTATATTTTCTAGTTTTATTGAATTTATCATACTTTCCCCCTTATTCCATGGGTTTAATCATTTTTTCGATGAACTGAATTTCTTCGTCGATCAAGCCGTATTTAGCATACAACTGTTTGTCAATTTCAGGTATAGATTTGCTCCAATCAATATCCGAATTTGCAGTAAAGTCTTGAAGTGGAACATTTGCCCACGTAGAAGAATTATTACGTTGTGTTGCTTTTAATGAGCCGAGTAATAATCTGCAGAATTTTGATAAAATATATTTGTGTAAATTATCAGCTTCGACTTGTGTATCAAAAGCACCAACAACAATAAATGTTTGTGTTACGCCATCATTAGGCACACCCATAGCAGGACGACTTATAATTCGTGCTGCTTCATCGCCCAACATACCCGATGCACCATTTGACTCAGGCACAAAGACTTTGTACTTGTTTATCCATTCGCAATTTTCTAAGTATTGCTCATTTACATAACGGTAAGTTCTCTTGTTTTGGTATAAGCCTAAAACACGTATATCCGTACTTTTTTGTGGCGTTTCGGTAAAGAAATTGAATACTTCAAAAGCGTTCGCTCTCACACGTCTATCTCTACCTTCGCTTCCTACAAGATTTTTATAAGACGAATTAACGCTATATATTTTTTCTAAGTCAAACTTACTGTGTACATAGATTATATTGGTAATACTGCTAAAATCTTCAGCCTGTTTTACTTTTGCAATAATAGTTTGAAGTTCCTCATAAGGAATAAATATTCCAATAGGTTGATAAACTTCATTTTTATTCCAACAAGAAATAGCAACTCCACCTGTAATAGGAATACCTTCAAACACTTTTTCCGGATTCTGTTTATAGAAAGCAACCTTAAAATGTTTATCTTCTAACATCCTTTTGTTCCAAGCTTTTGGAGTTTTGCCTGCATTGAATAAAAATCTTGCAGGAGTAATTATTACATTCAAAGAACTTAATTTTTGTGAAATATCGACAAAATAATGATAAATAGGATTAGTTCCTGTACTATCACCACTCGTGTCTTCTTGATAAGGGGGATTGCCCACAACTGCTTCAAATTTTAACATTTCCGTTTCTCCTTCGGCAAGGGTATCAGTAAGTTTAATAGTGTTAAAAGGTTTGTTTTGCGTTAATAACGCTTTGATTTTATCGTAATCTATTTCTTCTCCGATTTTAACGTCTAACATATCGGTTGCGATAAATTCTTTTGCTATGTTTTGAACGTTCAACTCTAACATTTCATAAAGTTTTCTCGTCAACTCATAGCAAATGGACGATTTTGGTATAGTGTAGATTGCGTTAGCGATAAAGTCTTTTTCAAGACCAAGTTCGGTCATTCGTTTATGTAATGCTACGGCAAATTCGCCCGCCGTACCCGCTATATCTAATACTTTTCCGTTTGTGGTCGGGAGCGATTTAATAAACTCTTCGGGAAGAAGATTTACCATATCGTCGCAAATGTTTGACGGGGTTATTACGATAGCGTCGCCAAGTTTACCAAACTTGTTTACAGCAACGTTTGCTCTTTCCGCAGGAGCAAGGTCAGTTGCTCTTGATAAAATGTTTAAGTCTTGGATTTTGTAATCCAAATCGCTTAACACGAATTTATTAGTCTTTTGATTTAAGAGCGTTAAGATTTGCTTGCTCAAACCAAGATTTTTAGCGATTCTACCGTTTTCTTCCGTTTCCATCCTTGCGATTATGTCGGAAAGCGAGATTACCGTATCTTTCGTGATAAAAGCAAAGAGCAAAATTCTTGTATAATAACTTTGAACTTTTTTTGTTAAACTAATCTCTTGCTTACACTTATCATCGACAGAAGTAGGCGTTGTATTGGTTGTCGGCGTTTCTTCGTCAGTATCGTCGCCCGATTGTGTTTCGGGAACGTCAAGTTCGCTACCGCCGTCATCATCTTCGCCATCGTGAGCGGGAACGGACAAGCCGGATTTAGAGCCAATTTCGTTTTCAAGTTCGATAACCGCACGGATAGTGCTATCATCAAGAATACTCAAATCTACGGGAATTTCAAGCGCTTCGTCTTTTATACCTTTATCTTTTTGGTAATTGCTAACCGCTTCTAAAATATCGGTTGCGACAACACGTTCGATTTTATCTTTGTTAATAGCGATAATAGGCGAAATTTCAAGTTCTTTTCTAATGCGTTTTTCAAGTTCGCTATTACCGCCCGTATCCACGTTTGCGTTGTAGATTTTCGATTTCTTTTCTTGCATTACAAACATTCTGTTCGGGTCAAAGTCCACGAGCAGAGTTTGCGGTTTCATATTGAATTTAATGGTTTTACCTGTCGTTGCGTCCTTAAACGTTTTAACGTATTGGTTTTGCAAACGGAAAACAGCTTGGTCGTATTCTTGTGGAGAAGCTGTATCTTTAAGATAAAGCATTGTATCCCATTCGGGAACGGTGCTACCCGTAAGCATACGGTTTACGGTTAAAGTAATGGTCTTTTTTCCATTTTCTTCGTGCTTTGTTATAGTCGTTTTAATTTCTTTTGGGGATTTATAGGCATTAGGTTTGTCCACGCCGGAAATATTTACGATTTCGTACCCGTTCAAATTGCGGAACTTATCTTTATTTGTTTTAATAAGTTCTTCAAGAGCATCGCAAGAAGCACAATAAGGTAAAACGATTACGATATGACGGCACATTTTGCCTTCTTTTAATTTATCGTAGTCAAGGAAGCCTAAAAGTTCATCATCAGATTTACTTCCGTCGATAACTTCTAAAAGGTCAAGGATTTCTCTTTCGTATATAAACTTTTTATGAGCTCCTTCGTCGGCTTTTTTGATAGATTGTGGTTTGAAAAGCGCAGAGAAAGCGTAAGTCATCCCTACTTTTCTAAGTTCTTCTAATCGTTTGCGAGAAGATTCGTTAGGACGAAACGCAAAACGTACCATTTGCGGAAAGCCATAATAAGGGTTGTCCCATTCTTTGCATTCATCGTCTAAAATATGTTCGTTGTCCCAAGCCTTTTGCTCGTCAACAATGTCAGTGAATTGGTAGAAAGCAATAATATCTTCTTTTTTGAACTCGCTTCCCATTAAAATACGGTAAGGCGTACCCGACAAGTGAATAGTTATATTTGCTTTAAGAGTTTTTATTGTTTTATCTGCTTCGTCAACATCAACGAAGTCATCCCTATCTTTCTTATTCTTAACGTCGCTTTCGTAGTTGTTAGCATTTTTTAACACTTCGCCGTATTTTTCTGCACGTGCGCCGAAGTGAGTTTCATCAACGAGAAGAAGGTCAATATCTCGACCAAATACTTCTTGGTGTTTATCTTTGATTTGTTCGCCTTGTAAATCTTGAAGAGTAAGAAAAACAGCAACTTTTTTTCTTGCATTAAGTCTTTCGGTAATAGTGTGATTATTATGACTTAAAGTGTCCGCCGTTACAAATTCGTAACCGTCAAATTTAACGTGACTTTCAACCGTCTTTTTCCATTCAGCCTTAACGTCGGCTTTTGCAGAAACAACCACGACAAGTTTTGCTCCCATTTCTACGGCACAGCACATAGAAGTAAAAGACTTTCCAAAACGCATAACAGCATACATGAGCAAGTTTTTACGTCCATTATCTGTAGCCTTACGAAAAGCCTTAACAGTATTTTCTTGATTAGGTCGCATTGGATAGGTTTCTGTACGAGGAAAAACGGTTTCTTCTGGTTTCAATGTCTCTGTACTATAAAATTGGTATTTTTGTGTTTTGTTTTTATAGTCAGCCTGAATATCGACAATAGCCTCCCTCACATCATCTGCATCCGTATCCTTGAAAAATTCCTTGGAATAGTAGATACCTGAAGGTAGGTCGGAGGGCAGTAATCGCAATTTATGTTTTTCACTTTCCAAAAAATCATGGACAGAAAAATCACGGAAATAAACCCCTTCTATTTTTGCCTCACCCTCAAAGGTCTTTTCAAGATTAGGATAATGCGCTTCCCATTCTTTTAATCGCACCGATACAGCACGATAGGTGTCTCCCACTTTAAGATAGTTGGGAATTGTGTTTGTCTTGAATGCGTAGATATGTGGCTCAACACGCCCTGTTATTATTTCGTCTAAAACTGCCTGATTGAATATCTTTGCCATTTACAAGTCTCCCGTTTCTTCTAAAAATCTATCAAAATCGCTTTTATATAATCTGTCTTGAACAATACGATATTTTTCAAATTCGGTTTCGGCGTGAAGTTTTGCTATCTCTGCTGTTACTTTTCCTGTATCTTGCAACAAACCATATTCAAACATTTCTATAAATTTGTTTAGTCTTTTTTCCCAATCCTCCATTGTGAGAGGAATGTGACGATTTGCCATGTTTTCGGCAAAATCAAGATAAGCAGAAACCATGCGGTTTAATTGCCCAAGCTCTGTTTCAGATAAATAATTCTTTGCGATAGTTACATCGGATTTTTTGATTTTGCCATTTGGTGCATCTTGCCATGTTGTTAATCCCATGTGTGTTTTTGTCGCATCGGCTCGTTTTAGGATTAGTTCGGCTGCTGTATACCCATGTACTGCGTAGTGCATTTTATTTTGTACGCTAGCATAAAAGCGTTTTGTTGCGGCGGCGTTTCTGTCATAATCTATCGCCGTGGCGTAAATATCGGTAATTTTTTGATAAAATTTCCGCTCGCTAGAGCGAATTTCTCTAATGCGTTCTAGTTGCTCTTCAAAATATTTTTTTGTAAGAATAGAGCCGTCGTTTTTTAATCGCTCGTCATCCATTGCAAAACCTTTGATGGTATATTCTTTTGCAATGGTATTAACCCATTTTCTAAATTGGACAGCCTGTTCAGAATTGACCTTAAATCCAACTGCTATAATCATTTGAAGATTATAATGTTCAACATCTCTTGAAACCTGTCTGGCTCCCTCTTTTTGAACTATTCGAAATTTTCGAATAGTTGAATCTTTTTCAAGTTCTGAATCTTCAAATATTTTTTTTATATGATAATTAATTGTATTTGTTTCCACTTCATACAAAACAGCAAGCATTTTTTGTGTAATCCAGATATTTTCATCTTCATATCGAACTTCTACGCTATTTTTATCGTCTCCATTTGCGGCTACAAAAGTTAAATACTCTACAGCGGAGCTTCGAATTGTAATTTCTTTATTTTGTTTTTTTGTCATTTTTATCCTCTTGCAAAATATCTACAAATCTAACTTTTCTATGAGTTTCCCAGTCTTTTATAACACAATAAATGCCATTATGCTTTGTGTTGTCGCCTTTTTGACAACCAATACATGGTTTTGAAATAATTTTGCGGTCAAATAAATTTACTTCCACGACTTCTTTTGTGCAACACGAATTAGGAACGACAAATTTTAATCCATCCATTTGCCAAATATTCCACGCAATCACTTGTGCAAAACCAATCAAATCCTCTGTTTTGAGTTTGGTGCCAAATTTGACTTCGTAATGTTCTGCGATCGTAGATAAAAGATTTTCTCTTGCTATTAAAACATTATCGCCTTGCCACTCGTAACCATAAGTGCTTTGAACAGCGATATATGCCCATTTTAGCCACTCATTGCTATCTTTTGTATTTTCACCTACGATACGTAGTTTTCTATCCAAAAGCCCGATTCTGTTTGAAACTTCGATATATTCGCCAGTAACAGTATCGTATCGGCTTGTAATATATGGGGCTTCGCCGCAAGTTATTTCTAAGCATTTTAATGAGATATAATCTTGCCATGTTTTACCTTTTGTGTCTGGAAATTTAATTTTTCCTTTTCTTGCTTTCCATGAATGCTCTTTTTGTGTATTAAATACATTTTTGCGTTCAAACCAGCATTCATCGATCAAGTTGTTTTGAAGATTGCATACCCAGCTTGGAGTAAATACTTCTGCTTTTTGGCGGACTCGTTGTTGTTGTTCTATTTTTGATTTTTCGATTCGAGGTTTGATAACTTTGCCGCGCCTAGAAGTTATGAGTTCAACTTTTATCTCTTTTTCTGGAGAGTATAAAACGCCATATTTTAGATAATTATCTGTTGCCCAAAGAATATTTTTATTAGTTGTTTTGTCTTTTAAAAGAATTTCCAAAAGCGAACAATCTATTTTAAGAAGGTCGTTTTCTTTTATATCAATATTTTTTTCTTGTTCCATTAAATTG
>JAILCJ010000190.1 GCA_024680445.1 Campylobacter sp. | reverse complement strand
ATGAATTTCAAAGTTAAATTTGATAAATTCAAAACCAAATTTGATAAAAGTAAAAATCCACAGAGTAGCCAAAATATAAATCAAATTTGATAAAGCAAAATTATGTAAAAGTAATTTATAAAAGTGTAGAAAGCAGAAATTTGGCTTTTGACCAAATTTCTGCGGATATTTAGCCTAAAATAGGCCTTTGTTATTTAACTGGAACTTCGAATCCAACTTCTACTTCTGGCCAAGTTTTTTTGCCATGTAGACCTTGAATCATTTTGTCTTCTTTGAATTTTGTGTAAGCGTCAGCCATGCCGAAATCGCTTTCTAGGTTGATTTGACCCATACCTTTAAGTTTGCCGTCTTTTACTTCGTATTTTAAGACAACTTCTTTTTCAACATTGTTTAGTTTAACATTTGCTTTTGCCTCACCAGCTGCGTCATCACCAGTAACTGAAACGATTTTAGCTTCAACTGTTTGGCTAGCCAAATTTTTAAACAATTTATCTTTAATGTTTTTATCTCTAATAGCATTTTTTACAGTATCGATGCTGTTTAGATTGATAGTTACGGTTGAATTTGTCAAAATTTCACTTACACTACCAGAAGTTTTAGGGAAGTTAAAAGTGGCTTCTTTAAAAGTTGCTACTTTTGGTGCAGTCTCTGGAATAGCCATTTTGTTTTGCATTTTGTATCCAACAAAATCTACTTGTGCAGCGGCCGGATCTATTTCGACAGCACCTAAAAAACTTGCAGCAAGAACGCTGAGTGCTAAAATTGATTTTTTCATTTTTTCTCCTTATAGAAAATTTACTCTGTTACCTTAGCATTTTTTAGCTTATTTAGCTTTTAAATATCTGCTTTTGGCTTTTAAAATTTCACCAAAATATCCAAAAATTTGCAAGCAAACTTTGAAATTTTAACCTCTTTTTAGTTCTTTTGTAAGCTCTAAACTTGCTAAAATTTCAGCCCTTTTTGCCATTACGCTTTCGATATTTACACTCAAATTTAAGCCATTTTTGTCGCCAAAATCTTTAAGCTGCGCGTAAATCTCTTTGATGATTTTACACGAACTTTGCAGATAATCCTCGCTACTTTCGAGCCTATCTTGCACCTCTTTTGGCACACTAACACCAAGCCATTTTATAAATTCAAGCGTTTTTTCATTTCCAGCCGTGCTAAAAGTCAAGAAAATCGGCACATCTATCCTTGCCTTAGCACACGCATCTAAAAAGCTTATGGCTTTATCCTTGTCAAATATCGCCTGAGAAACAAAAAATTTAACCCCCTGTGCAATTTTTTCCTTCATCATCTCTGGCTCATTGCCCTTTTTAGCGTGTCTTTCTGGTATGCAAATTCCGCCAAGGCACAAATTTTCATGCCTTTTAGCGATTTCATAAGCTTGTTTTAGTGTTATTTTTACATTTTGTGAGTGGCTGGTCTTGCCGACAAAAACATTTATATCACTCGCTTGGGTGCTCAAAGCTCTTTCGAGGCTATCCTCGCTATAAGCCCCAACAACGCGGTAAAAAATTCCCGGAGTTTTTACGCCGAGATAGCGGTTGTAGTAAGCATTTGGCGTAAGGGTGCTAGAAAATTCAAATGTTCTTTCGCTTTCGTTTCTTTCGCTTTCGTCTTGCACTTCATAAAGCACCAAACCATCGGCGTTTATATCATTTATACGATCCTGCCAACGGGCTGAAATTTCAAGAAGTTTTTCTTCTTTAAAATCAGCCTTCGGCGGAGTTAAGGCGTATAAAACTAGCCCTTTTTCTTTGTTTAAAATTCTGTCTTTTAACATTAAAGTGATCGTGCGATTTTAACGGCTTCGACTAAATTTTTAAGGCTTGGCTCGACTTCTTCCCATTTACGAGTTTTTAAACCACAATCAGGATTTATCCAAAGTTGCTCTTTTGGCAAAACTTCAAGCAAGGCTCGTATCTGTGCAACCATTTCATCAACCTCTGGCACACGCGGACTATGGATATCATAAATGCCCGGTCCTACTTCTTGTTTGTAACCAACTGATTTGAAAATTTTAAGAAGTTCATTGCCACTTCTTGCTGTTTCTATCGATATCACATCAGCGTCCATGGCTTCGATAGTTTTGATGATATCGTTAAATTCCGAATAACACATATGGGTGTGAATTTGTGTTTGTGGCAATGCTGAACTGACGCTAAGTTTAAAGCAATCAACCGAGAATTTTTCATAAGCAGCTATGTTTTCTTTGCGTAGCGGATAGCCTTCTTTAAATGCGGCTTCATCAACTTGTATGATTTTTATACCTGCATTTTGCAAATCAGCAATTTCGTCATTTATGCAAAGGGCTAATTGTTTAGCTATCTCATCTCTTGGCTTATCATCACGCACAAAAGACCAGTTTAAGATAGTAATAGGCCCTGTTAGCATACCTTTCATGATTTTTTTGGTTTTGCTTTGAGCGTAAGTTATCCATTTTACCGTCATTGCTTTTGGACGGCTTACATCTCCAAAAAGAAGTGGCGGTTTGACACAACGACTGCCATAGCTTTGCACCCAGCCGTTTTCGCTAAATGCATAGCCCTTGATCTGCTCGCCAAAATACTCAACCATATCATTTCTTTCTGGCTCTCCGTGAACTAGCACATCAAGACCGATATTTTCTTGAAATTGCACGCACTCATCGATATATTTTTTTATGCCTACTTCATAGCTTTGCTCATCGATTTCGCCTTTTTTGAAATTTTGGCGAAGGACACGAAGTTGGGTAGTTTGTGGGAAAGAGCCTATGGTTGTAGTCGGTAAAATGCCATAATTTAAGGCTTCATGCTGAATTTTGATACGCTCTTCAAATTTCATTTCACGTTCAAATTTGTTTAGCTCACTTATTCTTTTTGCAACATTTTTATCATGGATAAGTTCAGATTTTAAGCGAGAATTTGCACTATTTTTATTTTGCTCATAAATTTTTTGTCCTTGTTCGCAAAGTGCTTTACCATTTGCCAAGGCCGTGATAAGCGAAATTTCACTTAGTTTTTCAACCGCAAAACTTAACCAGTTTTTGACTTCTGGATTGATTTTTTCTTCGTATTTCAAAGTAAAAGGCACATGAAGTAGCGAACAACTTGAACCTACATAAAAATCCTTGCCACCAAGGGCTTTTTGTATGTCTTTTACAAATTCAACTTTTTTGTCTATATCGCTTTTCCAAACATTTCTACCATTTACAACTCCCGCAAATAGCACTACATCACTTTTTGCAAGCACATCTAAGGCTTTAATATTTTTCTCGCCGTGAACAAAGTCAAGTCCCATGCCGTAAATTTTAGTTTTTACGACCTCATCGACCGCTTTTAAAGCATGTTCAAAATAAGTCATAAAAATAATTTTTATATTATCACTAACACCGCAAAGCAGGTCATAAACGGCTTTTATCTTGCCACTAAGCAAATCGCCTTTATCTGTAACAAAAATCGGCTCATCAAACTGAACAAAAACTTCATCATCAAGCTTTGAAATTTGTTCAAGAAGTTTTTTGTATTCGCCAACAACGGCATCAAGATGTGCCATAGCGTCGCTGTTATCTGTGGTTTTTGATAAAGCCAAAAAGGTGATAGGTCCTATCAAATTTATCTTAGTTTTTAAACCCTGTGCCTTGGCTTCGTTGTATTCGTCCAAAACTTTTTTGGAATTTAGTAAAAATTTGCTTTGAGCGTTTAATTCAGGCACGATATAATGGTAGTTTGTGTTAAACCATTTTGTCATCTCCATAGCCACGGCACTTTTTTTGCCACGAGCCATAGAAAAATACAAATCCTTGCCCGCACCCTCTGTAAATCTCGTTGGGATGCAGCCTAACATATAAATAGTATCAAGCATAAGATCATAAAGTGAAAAATCATTGCTAGAAATAAGGTCGATATTTACATTTTTTTGATACTCCCAGTGACGAGATCGCAAGCTTTTTGCAACTTCATCAAGGTGTTTTTCGTCAAAGCCTTCTTTTTTGCTCCAAAGTCCTTCAAGGGCGCGTTTTAACTCACGCTTTTCGCCTATTCGTGGAAAACCAGTTATATAACTTTTTATCATTTTTATATCCTTTTTTTAAAAATTTATGTGAAAATGCTATGAAATTTTAGCTAAGATAAGGTGGATGACAACCGCTTTTGCGAAGCGAGAAATGAAATTTATAATATTCGTTGCCTATCAAGTGGGCTGTGAGTTTTATCAGATCAATATGCATGCAAGAAATAAATTTTGGTGAGTAAAGTGTAATTTTGCTATCATTTAAAATGTCTTTGCATGGGATGATGCATAAAAAATCCTTGAAATTTTGTGAAATTTGCTTAGTATTTTAGTAATTTTTATAAAATTTGTAAAGAAAAAGCACGAAAATTTTGGGATTTTTAGCAAAAAAGTAACACTATCTTTTAAATTTCATTTATTTTAAGAATGTTTTGGGTATAATCCACAACTTACGATTTTCGTAACAAACCAAAAAAAGGATTAGCATGCCAAAGATGAAAACCCTTCGCGGTGCTGCTAAACGCTTTAAGGTAGGCAAAAACAAGATAAAACGAGGCTCTGCTTTTAGAAGCCATATCTTGACTAAAAAATCTGCCGAGCGTAAAAGAAATTTGCGTGGTCCACATTATGTTGATAGCACAAATGTCGCAGCGGTTAAAAAAATGCTAGGTGTATAACGCCAAGCTAAGCAAAAGTTTTTGACACAAAGTCATTCAAAACTCCCCTATTTCAGGGAAAGATCCGAAATCGGACGCCAATTTGTAAAGGATAAATATGGCAAGAGTAAAAACAGGCGTAGTTAGAAGAAGACGCCATAAAAAAGTTCTCAAACTCGCACGTGGATTTTTCAGTGCAAGACACAGACATTTTAGAAAAGCCAAAGAGCAACTAGAAAGAAGTTTAGTTTATGCTTATCGTGACCGCCGTCAGAAAAAACGTGATTTCCGCCGCTTGTGGATAATCCGCATAAATGCAGCGTGCAGAATCAACGATATAAGCTATTCAAGATTTATGAACGGTCTTAAAAAAGCAAAAATCGAGCTTGATAGAAAAATTCTAGCTGATTTGGCAATGAATGACGCGAACGCATTTGCGGCACTTGCAAAACAAGCAAAAAAAGCTTTAAAATAATCTTTTAAGCCCCGTTTTGGGGCTTTTTTAAATTCTTATCTTTATATTTCAAAATTTATCTTATATTTTAACAGACTTAATTTAACTTAAGCTCTAACAAAGTAGCTTAAAACTATGATTGTACTGATGAAAAATAGATATATGTAACTCCTTTGAATTTCAGAAAAAAATTTCGTGAAATTTTCTCACAGAGTGCAGACACAAGGAAGTATTTTTTACTTTGCTTTGAGCAGAAGAGGCTATGCCAAGCACCGCTTAAGTAAATTCAAAGGTATAAAAAGAGAAAATTTTCTTTTTCGTCTTGAAAAGTTACAAGTAAAACAAAGTAAAAAAGAGTGTGAAATTAGATTTAACAACAAGGAAAATCTCTATCAAATTTTACTGAAATTGATAAGAGAAAATCCTCTTAACTTTAATTGAGCCTTAAGCAATTATCTGATACTACAGCTGGGTTTAGTGTAGATTTAGCTATAGCTGTACCATATGCACTTATCAAAGGCGCAAAAAATGTAGGCAATGCAAATAAAGCATACGATGATAGTTTTATAAACAATACTGGCAAGATAAAAAATAGTGCGACAAATGTAGTATCGAATCAACAAGGTGCGGTTGGGGATTTAGGGAATGGTGCCACATCAACCGCCAAAAATGTGGCTGGAAAGACTAAGGCGGATACTCCAAGGGGGACGAGTGCGGTAGAAAACGGGAATTATTTTGTATATGATAATCGCAGTCCAATGACTGGAACTGATTGGAATAATTATTTTATAAACAAATATAATCAAAAAAATGTTCGTTGGAAGTTGAATTCTATTGAAGATATATGGAGTAGCCCTACAAGAATGGTAGGATACTCTGAAAAAGAAATGAAATCTGTATTAGGTGATGGATGGATGAAAGGAGCTTACGGTAGTAAAGGGGATGGATGGAAATATATGAAAGATGATATTTCTGTTTTTTATCACCCAACCGGAGGAAAACATGGTGGGGCTTATTATGTAATATCATCAGGTGCTACAGGTAAGATAAAAGTAGTTAATCCAAATACATATATTCCTCTGCCTGGCGATAAGGCTACTATTATTTTTCATTAAAAAGGAATATGATAATGTTAACAGTAGATGAAAGATATGAATTATTTAAGAGTACATTATTAAAATGTTGTTCAAATATTTTGACTAAAAACGAAGATGATTTTAGATACATATTATTTGAAGAGTTGTCAATAAATATAATCAGTTTTTTACATAAAAATACATTAGATTTGTTGATAGATAAAGGATATATTGATGAAACTATTTATGATAAATGTTCTGAATTAAGAGAAATTTATGTTAACA
>JAILCJ010000085.1 GCA_024680445.1 Campylobacter sp. | reverse complement strand
TGTATTTTGGAGATAACTTTTTTTATTATCCAATCTGGCGTGCTAGCTCCGGCTGAAATTCCGCATAATTTTTTACCCAAAAACCACTCTTTTGAAAGTTCATTTTCGTTTTCTATAAGGTAGCTATCATCGCAAAAATTTTTAGATATCAAATAAAGCTGTTTTGTGTTTGAGCTATTTTTGCCGCCTATGATTAGCATGATATCTGCACGTTTTGCCAAATCTTTTGCGGCTTCTTGATTTTCAAAAGTAGCGTTGCAAATGGTGTTAAAAACTCGCACTTCTTTTACACGCATTACCAAAAAATTCACGATTTTCATAAAATTTTCAACCTTGCGTGTAGTTTGGCTAACAACGGCAACTTTTTGCTTAAATTTTATCCCTTCTAACTCTTTTTCGTCTAATGCCACATACACTTGACCGCTTGCGTAACTTTTTACGCCCTTAACTTCTGGGTGATTTTCATCGCCAAAAATGACTATATCATAACCTTCATTGCTCATATTTTCGCAAATTTGTTGAGGTTTGGTAACAAAGGGGCAAGTAGCGTCAAGGACTTGGATATCTTTTAATCTAAGCCTTTCAAGATCGCCTTTTGTTATGCCATGAGTGCGTATGATCGCCTTTTTCTCATCGCTTAACTCATTTATGCCGTTTATTGTTTTAACATTAAAATTTTCTTTTAGACGAGTGATTTCTTCGTTATTGTGTATAAGTGGGCCGATGGTTGAAGCATCTCTTGCATCCTCGGCTATTTTTATGGCTCTTTTGACGCCAAAGCAAAAGCCATAACTGCTAGCAAGTTCAATCTTCAATCCGCACACCCATTTTCTTCATCAAATTTGAAAAATTCGGAAAAGATGTTGCGATAAATTCGCTTTTTTGTATACTCATGCCACATTTTAAACCAAGCACAGCAAAACTCATGGCTATGCGATGATCGCCGAAGCTATCGATATCGGCTGATTTTGCGACACCGCCTTCTATCTCGAAACCGTCTTCAAGTTCGTTAGCATTTATACCGCATTTTTTAAGTCCGCTAACCATGGCACTTATCCTATCGCACTCTTTTACTCGCAATTCTTTGGCATTTTTAAGCACACTTTTACCCTTTGCACAAGCAAACGCTATCGCCAAAGCCGGAGCTTCGTCTATAAGCCAAGAGATATTTTCGCTAACATTTACAGCCTTTAATGGAGCGTATTTAACTTCGATATCACCGATAGTTTCATACTTTTCGGAAGTAATTTTATAGCTTATATCCGCTCCCATTTTTTCAAGCACTTTATATGCGCCTATACGAGTTTTATTTAGCAAGACATTTTTTAAAACTATATGTGAATTTGGTATTATCGCGGCGGCAAGAGCAAAGAAAAATGCAGATGAAGGGTCGTTTGGCACATCTATATCAAGCGGATCAAGTGCTTTTTGCATGGCTTCAAGCTTCAAATTTAAGCCATTTATGCTAAGTTTTGCACCCATGCCAATAAGCATTTTTTCGCTGTGATCACGGCTTAACTCACTTTCGCTAAACTCACAACCATTTGAGTAAAGTCCAGCCAAAAGCAAGGCGGTTTTAACCTGAGCACTAGAAATCGGACTATGATAAGAAAAATATTCTAGTTTTTTTCCGCGAATCGCTAATGGTGCCTTGTCGCCATTTGCCGTGGCGTCTATCTTAGCACCAACTTTTATGAGAGGTTTTGCCACACGAGCCATGGGGCGATTGTTTAAATATTTATCTCCACTAAGCACGAAAAATCCGTCTTGTGCCGATAAAAGACCCATAAAAATTCGCATAGCCGTGCCAGAGTTACCGCACTGCAAAACCTCTTTTGCTTCAACTATCTTTTCTGGCGGAGTTATAACTATACTTTCGCCTTTATCTTCGACTTTTGCACCCAAATTTTGCACGATTTTAAGCGTGTTTAGAGTGTCTTCGGCTCGCAAATAATTTCTAAGCACGCTTGGCTTATCGCTAAGAAGCGAAAATATCGCACATCTGTGTGAAATTGACTTATCACTTGAAATTTTATCAAGTGTCATATTTATGCTTTTATCAAGTACAAAAACTTTCATCTTATGCCTATATCAAGATCGCTTTTCAAAGCTTTTAAAATTTTATCCATATATTCTGCCACATCGGCATCTTCAAGAGTTTTTTCATCATCTTGAAAAACAAATTTGACGCTTATACTTGCGTTTTTACCAAGTTCTGCCGAACGATAAATATCAACAGGGGCAAATTCTTTTAGCTCTTTTAGTTTTAAGCCTTTTATGCACTCAGCAATTTTTACAAATTCCAAACCATCTGGCACGATAAGGCTAAGATCACGCCCTATACTTGGGAATTTTGAATATACATTTGCTATTTTATTTTCTCGTTCAAGCTTGTCAAAATAAATTTCACAAAGATAAGTTTTTGGCAAATCTCTTTGACTTTGGACATTTTGATGAAGTCCTCCTATGTAGCCAACGCATTTGCCATTTTGATAAATTTTGGCTTGTTCATAAGGATTTAAATAGCAAATTTGATCGCTTGGCTTTAAAGTAAACTCGCCTATGACGCTTTGAATAGAATTTGCAAAGGCAAAAAAGTCTATATCTGCAACTTTTGCACCATTAAGCAAACTTGGCTCGTAACGCAAACCACTGGCTACAAAACCCAAATTTGAACTTTGCTCTCCGTCTTGATCGAAAACGGCTCCATACTCGAAAAGTTTTACTGATTTTTTTGAATTTTTGATATTTCTTTCGGTTGAATTTAATAAATGATTTACAAGGCTAGGACGCAAACTATCAAGTTCGGCACTCAAAGGATTTGTCACTTCGACCTTGCATTTTTTAAAGCCCATATTTGCGAGCTCACTAGAATTGTCAAAAACATAATGAACGCTTTCAAAATACCCTGCCCCAACGGCTCTTTGTCTTAATTTTAAAGCAAATTTGTAAGTTTCGTAAGTGTCGTTTATCCTATTTGTTTCGCTAAATTTCATAGCCTTTGCATGGATATTATCTATGCCAACGATTCTTACTATTTCTTCGCAAACATCGTGTAAATTTACGATATCATGGCGATAAATCGGTGCTTTGACATTAAAAATTTCAGCAACTTGGTTGAAAACCACTTCAAAACCAAGCTTTTTAAGTATACGTAAAATTTCGTTTTTATCGATGTTTTGACCTATCATTTTATTTATATCAGCGACATTGAAATTTAGCATGATTTGCTCGGATTTTAAGGCGTGTTTGCTATCTCCAGCATAAGGCGAAATTTCGTCTAAAAGGTTGATTTTTCTAAACAAAAGTCCCATGCCAAGCCCAAGCTGTGGCTCGCTACCTCTGCTTGAACGATACAAATGCTCATCTCGTGGCATTTGTTTATCTAAGGCACTGGCTTCTGATATGATTTTTGGATCGCTAAAACTGGCTTCTATAATGGCAATTTTAGTATCATCATCAACTTTGGCGTCATCATTTTGATAAATTCCAGCAACGCTTAAAATTTTATCTTTTACCATTACGATACTTTCGCCATTTTCGCCAACTTTTATATCAAAATTTGCCTTTTCACCAACCTTGGCAAGTTTATCAAAATCATAAGCTCTAAAAAGCACGCCAGAGCTATATGTTACATAATATAGCAATCTTTCGAGAGAATTTTTCTTATCACACTCGGCAAGTGCCAAGCGAAGTTTGGTAAATAAATTTTCGCCAAGATATGATTTTATGGCGATGGCTTTATACAAAAACGAACTTTTGATATTTTCATCAGTTCTAAGTGAGATCAAGCGACCAATGCCGGGCAAGTTATCAACTTCTCTATATTCTGGCTTTTCTTTGAAATTTAGATCAAAGGCAACGCTTAGCTCTCTTGCTATACCATAAATGCTTTGTGCATCGCCTCTATTTGCCGTGATATCAACCTCGATAACAACATCATTAAAGACTTCAAAATCACTCAAACTTCTACCAAGGCTAAGTTCGCCTATGCTATTATCAAGTGGCATGATACCGTCATTTATCTTTGCCAAACCAAGTTCTACCGAACTGCAAATCATACCGCAACTTTCGACACCTCGAAGTTTTGCTTTTTTTATCTCCAAACCATTTGGCATTTTTGTACCAAGCAATGCAACAGGCACAAAAAGTCCGGCGGCAACATTTGGAGCACCGCAAACTATTTGCAAGACTTCTGTGCCGATATCTACTTCACAAACGCTTAGTTTATCGGCATTTGGGTGTTTTTCTCTGCTTTTTACATAACCAACTACTATAGAATCTGGAATTTTTATCTCTTTGTAGCTATCAACTTCAAGTCCAATAGAATTTAATGTTTTTAAAATTTGTTCGCCACTTATGGCACTAAGATCTATGTATTCGTTTAACCAATTTTTAGAAATTATCATTTTTAAATTGCTCCAATAATCTTAAATCGCCCTCAAATAATGAGCGTAGGTCTGGGACTTGTTTGAGTAACATTGCAAATCGTTCGATTCCAAGTCCGAACGCATAACCGCTAACATTTTCATAACCAACGGCTTTAAAAACATTTGGATCTACTACACCACATCCAAGCACTTCAAGCCAAGTCGTTTGCTTACAAACTCTACAACCCTCGCCATGGCAGAAAATGCAACTTATATCAACCTCGGCACTTGGCTCCGTAAATGGGAAAAAACTTGGGCGAAAACGCACTTTAACATCGCCAAACATATATTTTAAGAAATTTTCTAGCATTGATTTTAAATTTGCAAAACTAACTCCATCGCCCTCTTCGACAACCAAACCTTCGATCTGATGAAACATAGGCGTATGCGTTACATCAAAATCCCTACGAAAAACAGCACCCGGTGCTATCATACGAATAGGCGGTTTTGAACTTAACATTTTGCGAATTTGCACGGGGCTTGTGTGAGTGCGAAGTAATTTTTTATTGTTTAGATAAAAAGTATCTTGCATGGCACGAGCCGGGTGATACTTTGGCAAATTTAAAGCTTCAAAATTGTGAAAATCATCTTCTATAAGCGGACCAGTCTCCAAAGAAAAGTTTTGAGATATAAAATACTCGATGATTTTATCCATTGTTTGCATAACTGGATGAAGCGCACCACATGCAACCGGTTCATTAAAAAGCGTAACATCGACCGCTGATTTTTTCATCTTTGCGTCTATTTCAAGCTTTTCAAGCTCGGATTTTTTAGCTTCGATAAGTGCTGTAAACTCGTCTCTTTGTTTATTTAGCGAAGTGGCAAGTTCTTTTTTTGCGTCGCCATTAAGGCTTTTTAATTTTGCAAAACCTTCGTTTAAAATGCCCTTTTTGCCGAAAATTTCAACACGAATTTGCTCCAAACTCGCTGAATTTTGGCAAGAATTTATTTTATTGATAATTTCTTGCAATGTTTAACCTTTTGTGAAAATTTTGCTAGGATTTTATAAATAATTTGATTAATTATCGCTAAAATTAAGCCCATTTTGTTATAATTAGGCAAATCAAAGGAGAAAAAATGACAATATTTGAAAAAATAGTAGCAGGCGAAATTCCTTGCAACAAGGTTTTGGAGAACGAAAAATTCTTGGCTTTTAACGATATAAATCCAAAAGCCCCTATCCACATTTTAATCATCCCTAAAAAACATTTTGAAAACATACAAGAATTTGACCCTGCTTTGATGGGTGAAATGCTAAGTTTTATACAAGAACTTGCTAGACTTATGGGTTTAGATAAAAGTGGTTATCGTTTGGTTACAAACTGCGGTGAAAACAGCGGTCAAGAAGTTATGCACCTGCATTTTCATATGCTTGGCGGTGCGAAACTTGGCTGGTGCGAAACA
>JAILCJ010000064.1 GCA_024680445.1 Campylobacter sp. | reverse complement strand
TATTAGTTCGTTTATCTTTTTGATATTTTTACTAACATTGCTATGATCGCCCATATTAAAATAATTTGCGATTTGTGGCATAGAATTTGATGTTAGATTTCTGATAAGATAAATGGCTATTTGTCTAGCTTTGACGACATTTTTTACTCTGGTTTTGCTTTTTATATCGCTTGGTTTTATATTTTCTTCTTTGCAAACTATTTGAATAATTCTTTCTAAGCTTATATTTTCCATTTTTTCTTTTAATAAATCTTTTGTGATATTTTTAGCAAGTTCAAGAGTGATTTCTTCGTTTAACATGGTTTTATAAGCTTTTATATTGTTGATAACGCCTTGTATTTCTCGGATATTATCGCCTAAATTTGTGCTTATATAATTAATGATATCTGGGCTTAAAGATATGTTATTTATCTCACATTTTTTTTGAATAATAGCTATTTTTGTGGCTAAATCCGGTGGTGTGATATCGGCGATAGAACCCGATTCAAAACGTGTTATAAGCCTTGTTTCAAAACCTTTTAGAGTTTTTGGTGGCTTATCTGAGGTCATGACTATTTGACCTTTTTTGCCATAAATTTCGTTAAAAGTATTAAAAAATTCGTTTTGAATTTCGCTAGTTTTTCCTAAAAACTGCACATCATCAAGCAACAAAATATCGCAACTGCGGTATTTTTCACGAAATTTTTCCATCATAGTGTTTTTAAGGTTATATATAAAATCGTTCATAAAAACTTCACTTGTTATACAAATGACGCTTTTTCCCATGTTTAAGCAATAATTGCCTATGGAGTGTAAAAGGTGAGTTTTGCCAAGTCCGCTTTCGCCGTAGATAAATAGTGGATTGTATGAAACGCCGGGTTTTTGAGCGACTTCTTTGGAGATAAAATAGGCAAATTGATTTGTTTCACCGATAACGAAATTTTCAAAGGTATGATCTTGTATAAGGTCGGTATTTTTTATCTTTTTTACATCGACTCTGCTGGATTTTTGGGTATTTCGTCTAAGTGGAGTGCTTATAGTGATTTGAGGTTTTTTGCCTGTTTTTACTTCGTAAAGATATGAAATTTTATCTGAGTATTTTGTTTTTATAAATTTAGCGATAAATTCGTTTGGAGCGTTGAAAACTACATTGTTATCGCTTGATGATTTTTCATTAAATTTTAATTGTTTTATGTATAAATCATACTCTTTTGGAGAGATTTTATCGCGAAGCATTTCTAAAATTTCATTTACAAGCAAAAATAAACCTTTTTTGTATTAAAATCGTAAGTTTAATATTGTATCTTAATTTTAATAAAAGAAATTTAAATTGTGAAAAATACTTATTCACAATGTGAATAAATATGTGAATAAGGTAAAGGTTGTCATGAAAATACTTGGAATCGACCCAGGGTCGTTAAACTGCGGCTATGCGATAGTTGAAAAAACCGTGAAAAAAACAAGCTTGATAGAAGCTGGACTTATCAAAATAAAACCAAATCGCTTACAATACCAGATTACCGAACTTTGCGAAGGTTTGGATATGATTTTTAAAAGTTATGAATTTGATGAGGTTGCCATAGAGGATATATTTTTTGCTTTTAACCCAAAAACAGTGTTAAAACTTGCTCAATTTCGTGGTGCTTTAAGCCTTAAAATCCTGCAACTTCACGGCGATTTTGCCGAATACACCCCCTTGCAAGTTAAAAAAACCGTTACCGGAAATGGCAAAGCAACAAAACAACAAGTCGCTTTTATGGTTAAAAAAATGCTTGGTATCACAAAAGACATAAAACCCCTTGATGTTACCGATGCTATCGCCATAGCACTAACGCATGCATATAATGTGCGTATAAAAAATGGCTAAATTTTGTGAAATTTATCAAATTTGATTGCTTAAATTTATCAAATTTGATACTCTAAATTTGAAAAAATGCTAAAATTCGAAAAATTTTAAAGGGCGAAAAATGAAAAAAAACACGATTTCGGATATTTTAAACGCAAAAGGTCGTGAAAAACTTGCTATGATCACGGCTTATGATGCACTTTTTAGCAAAATTTTTGATCCGCTTGTAGATATGATTTTGATCGGAGATAGCCTAAATATGAGCTTTGGCGGACACAAAGACACTCTTTGTTTAACGCCAGATCAAATGATATATCATGCCAGTGTCGTAGCAAATAGTTCAAAACACGCTCTTGTTGTTGCCGATATGCCTTTTGGTACGACCATAGATGAAAAAACGACGCTTAAAAATGCAATTCGCCTTTATAAAGAAAGTGGCGTGGATGCCGTAAAGATCGAAGGTGATAAAAGAATTGCCCCTATAATTCGCCGTTTAAGCGATGAAGGCATAGCCGTAATGGGTCACATCGGACTTCGCCCGCAACTTAGCCGTTTTGAAGGTGGTTATAAGATCAAGGGTAGAAAGCAGGGCGAAATGGAAAAAATGCTCGAAGATGCCTATGCTATCGAAAGTGCCGGTGCTTTTAGTTTGGTTATAGAAGGGACTTTAAGCAAAATCGCTACTAAAATCACCAAAGAAATTTCTATACCTACCATAGGCATAGGTTCAGGCGTCGATACTGACGGACAAGTTCTTGTTTGGAGCGATATGTTGGGCTTTTTTGATGAGTTTAAACCAAAATTTGTAAAAGCTTATCTAAATGGTGCCGAACTTACAAGAAATGCCGTAAAAACCTATGTTGACGAGGTAAAATCAAATAAATTCCCAAGCAAAGAATTTGAATATAGTGAGTAAATTTGATTTTAAAAAATGATAGCAATTTAAACAAAAACTAAAATTTAAGTATTTTTGATATCATTAATGCTTTCATAAATTTATTTAGGAGTAAAAATGAGTTTATTTAAATTTAAGGGTTTTTTGCCCTTTGTTTTAATCATGTTTTTAAACTCTTTGGTGGATATCGGACATAAAATCACTATTCAAAATGTCCTTTATAAGAGTTTTGACGGCGATATGCTTATAATTTTAACAGCAGTCGTAAATTTGTTGATATTGCTTCCATATGTCGGTATGTCATCTATCGCCGGTTTTTTAAATGATAAATTTTCTCGTGTTGTAGTTACTCGTTATGCTGCGGCCAGTGAAGCTGGATTGATATTTTTAATCATGTTAAGTTATTATTTTGGAGCATTTTATATTGCTTTTGGTTTAACATTATTATTAGCTATTCAAAGTGCTATATATGGTCCAGCCAAGTATGGTATGATAAAAAAACTTGTTGGTGTATCAAATTTGGGTGCTGCAAATGGTATCGCCCAAGCTTTGGTTATCATTGCTATACTTTTGGCTTCTGTTGGTTTTAGTGTGATCTTTGAAAAAATTGTAGTTTTAAGTCAAGATCCAAGCGATATAGTAAAATCTGTTTGGGTTATAGGTGCTATTTTGTTGGTTCTTTCTTTGATAGAATTCACGCTTTCTTTTTATATACCTATGCAAGAGCCAAGCGATAAAAATACAAGTTTTAGCTACAAAAAATTTATGAGTTTACAATACTTAAAAGAAAATATGAGTTTTATTCGCAATCCTAAAACTATTTGGCTTTGCACCTTAGGACTTAGTTTTTTCTGGGCTATCTCTCAACTTATAATTGCTACTTTTCCAGCCCACTATAAAGCCATAATGCAAAGTGATAATGTAATTTATTCACAAGCGATTTTGGCACTTTCTATCATTGGACTTAGTGCAGGTTCGTTTTTTGCTGGTAATTATGGTAAAAACCATATCGAAATGGGTTTGGTGCCTTTTGGTGCTTTTGGTATGGGTGTAGCTTTGTTTATCTTTTCTATATCAAGTAACAATTTTACTATGGCATTAGCTAGTATACTTTTTGGTTTTTCTGGCGGTTTGTTTATAGTTCCGCTTAATGCAAATATCCAATATTTTAGTGACGAAAATAAAATGGGGCGGGTGCTTGCTGGTAGTAATTTTGTGCAAAATATCTTTATGATAGTATTTTTAATTTTGGCGATTTTGTTTGTAAGATTTAATGTGCCAACACATACGATTTTTTTAATAAATGCCATTGTTATTATTTCTTGTGCCATATATGCTATAAAGGTTTTGCCTCATCTTTTTGCAAGACTTTTTGCTATGCCATTTTTAAAATTTGGTTACAATGTAAGTGTTTATGGTATAGAAAATATGCCTACAAAAGGCGGTGTTTTACTACTTGGAAACCATGTTAGTTGGATAGATTGGGCGATAATACAAATCGCAACTCCAAGACCGGTTAAATTTGTAATGTATAAATCTTTTTATGATTTATGGTATTTAAGATGGTTTTTGAAATGGTTTAAAGTTATCCCGATAGGATTGGGTGCGAACAAATCCGCCATAGAAAAAATGCGTGAATTGCTTGAAAATGGCGAAGTTGTAGCCGTTTTTCCAGAAGGACATATCACATTTAATGGTCAATTAGCCGAATTTCAAAAAGGTTTTGAGATCGCTGTAAAAGAAACCGGAGCCAAAATCGTACCTTTTTATATTCGCGGACTTTGGGGTTCTAGTTTTTCACGTTCTCGTAAATATTTTAGTGAAATTTCATCAGACGGCAAAAGAAGCATAAGTGTAAGTTATGCTAGTGCTTTGCCTGATTGTGCTACGGCAAGCGAAGTTAAAAAAGCTGTTTATGAACTTTCATTTTTTAGTTGGGGCAAGTATCTAAATACCTTGTTACCAGTTCAGTATAACTGGCTTAAAAATGTTAAAAAACGTCCGTTTAAACAAGCTATGGTTGATAGTACTGGTGCAAAACTAAACAATATCAAAGTCCTAACAGCGGTTATTTTGTTTATAAATAAATTACAAGACAAACTTCAAGGCCAAAGAAATGTTGGCGTTATATTGCCAAGTTCAGTAGCCGGATCTATAATCAACCTTATGTTAATGATAAGGGCAAAAATTCCTGTGAATCTAAACTATACTCTAAGCAAAGAAAATTTGCTTTCTTGTGTTGGTAGAGCCGGTATAGAAAAGATCATTACTTCACGCACTTTTATAAATAAACTAAGTGCAAAAGGTTTTGATCTGGGCGAAATTAAGGACAAATTTATCTTTTTAGAGGATTTAGAAATTAATAAAACAGATCGTTTTGTGTCGCTTTTAAAAGCCTTATTTATGCCAGGATGGCTTATAGATATGATATATTTTTACAATGTCAATATCGATGACGACGCGGTAATTTTATTTAGTAGCGGTAGTGAGAGTGCTCCAAAAGGTGTCGTTTTGACACATAAAAATTTGATGGCAAATATCAAACAAATGGCAGAGCTTGTAAATCCAAGTGAAAACGAAGCGATAATGGCTAGCTTGCCGATTTTCCATTGTTTTGGACTAAGCGTTACAACTTATCTGCCACTTAGCGAAGGAATTTTAAGCATACATGTCCCTGATCCAACAGATGCTGCAAATGTTGGTAAAATGGCTGTTAAATACGGAGCTAGCATACTTTTTGGTACTTCAACATTTTTTAGGCTTTATGTAAGAAATAAAAAATTAAATCACTTGATGTTTAAAAATATACGACTTGCGATAGCTGGTGCTGAAAAGTTAAGAAGTGATGTTAAAAACGATTTTAGATTGAAATTTGGTATAGAAATTTTAGAAGGTTATGGTATGACCGAAACCACACCAGTCGTTAGCGTCAATACTCCAAATATGTTAGAACCTGACAATCTAAAAGAACTTGTCTTTACCAAAGAAGGTAGTGTTGGTATGCCTCTTGTTGGTACGATAGTAAAAATAGTCGATCAAGATAGCTTTGAAGAGCTTCCTACTGGTGAAAGAGGGCTTATACTTGTAGGCGGTCACCAAGTTATGCGTGGATATTATAAAGATGAAGAAAAAACTCAAAAAGTCATTTCAAAGATAAAGGGTGTAAGATTTTATAACAGTGGTGATATCGGCTATATCGATGAAGACAGATTCTTATATATCACAGATAGACTTTCTCGTTTTGCCAAAATAGGGGGCGAGATGATAAGTTTGAGTGCGGTTGAAGCAAAAATTTCTGAAATTTTTAAAGACGAGGGAAGTTTTGCGTGCTTGAATTTGCCAGATGAGAAAAAAGGTGAAAAAATCGTGTTATTTTATAGCGGTGAAGTTGCCGATATACAAAATCGCTTAAAAGCTCTCCCTGCACTTATGCAACCTAGCCTTTGTGAGCAAATCGATGAACTCCCTATGCTTGCTAGCGGAAAGATAGATATGGTAAGTCTTAAAAAACTTGCAAAAGAAAAAAATTTATAAAATTTAGAGGGCGTTTTGCAAAGAAACGCCCTTATAAAGTCTAAACTTTTATATTTTCTATACTAAAAACTTTATTTTTTAACTCCTCGTAACATTTAGCCTTGATGAAATTTTCTAACCAGCTTCTTAGCCATGAAGGGTAGGGGTTTTGGCTGCCCCAGTTATTTACCGTGCCGTAGGGCATTTGTAAAAGTTCGGCAAGTTCTTTTTTGTTGATATTTGCGATTTGTAGGTATTGTTTGAATTCGTCTTTGTTCATTTTTGCCCTTTTTGTTGGGATTATAAACGATACTTACTAAAAACAAGCTAATGTTATAATTTTTAAAAAAATTTGCTATCATTAGCGATCAAATTTTAAAGGACAAAGATGAAAAAAATCACAAAACTTTTTGCTGTTTTATTCGTGCAGGCTTTACTTTGTCAAAATGCCGTAGCTAACGACGATGAGAGAGTAAATATAGTTGCTAAAATTTATGAAAATTATCAAAATGATGGCGTTTTTTCGTGGGATGAAAATACAGATATTTTTGCCGATGAACTTTTGGCTTTGTTTGAAGAAGATGGCAAAAGTGCCGATACGGGCGATATCGGTTGCATAGATAGCGACATTTTTATAAATGCCCAAGATTTTGATGCAAAAGCCATAAAAGATAGTTTAAAACTAAGTCTTGAAGGCGATGAAGTAGTAGCGAAATTTAGTCTTTTTGATAAGGCGTCTGCCACAGAGGTACATTATGTTTTTGAGTGTAAAAACGAGTGCAAGATAGCAGATGTGATAACAAAGGATAAAAACTTTGGCGATCGCTCTTTAAAGCAGTTTTTGAAACAATGCTTGGCTAAATAATTAAACAAATTTGCAAAGGCGTTTTGTCACCTTTGCAATTTTTAATTAAATCATTGACATTTTGCGTTTGGTTGAATTCTGGTTTCGTATCCGTTGCCTATGAGATACGCATCGCCTTTTGCGAATTCGCAGAATTTACCGGCCTGAGTTGAGGTGAATTGTTCGACCTTTGAAGGATCGCTGGCTGAAGTGGTAGTATATACCAAGGTAACGCCTTCAACGATAGCTGCTTCATCGCCTATTTTAGAGCCACCAACTCCGCCAAGCGTACCGCCAACGACCCCACCGACAACTGCACCTTTGTTTGAGTGACCGCCACCAAGGGCATAGCCAATGACTGCACCAGTTGCAGCACCCAAAACCGCACCAACGCCTGTGCTAGTGGTTTTCGTTCCGGCTTCTTTTACGGCAACTTTTGCTGGGATTATGTCTGTGATGCGTACAACTTTAACTTGTTGCTTTTTGTTTAATTCGCCCGAATTATAGACATTTCCGCCCATTGTATCAGCGGTTTTTGATCCGCAACCTATAAAACTTGCCACAACTAACAATGATAAAATTTCCTTTTTCATATGCACTCCTAAGTTAAATTTTTAAGCGATTTTTACCTTTTGCTTATTTGCTAGATCAAATTTAAAAAACGCAAATATAGCAAAACGCGAGTTTTCGCCACCAAAAATATATCAAATTTGATAACTTTCAAATTTGATGCATTTTAGCAAATTTCACTTTATTTTAAAGAAAAATGCTTTTTGTAAATCGACAAATTTAAAAAAATTTGTTTTATAAAAGCCATAAAATTAGTTTTGTGTCTAGAAATTTATATTTTTGGCTTTGATATAGGTTTTTTGTTTTATGTAATAAAAAAATTAAAATTTTTCTTCTAAAACGACATATTGTGTATTTAAATTTTAAATATAATTCTACCATGAACAAGCAAAGAGTGCTTAGCATTAATTGCTTGAGCAAGAGTTTGAGTTGCCTCTTTAAGAGGCCTTTAACTAAATTAAGTTTTTATGAACTAA
>JAILCJ010000024.1 GCA_024680445.1 Campylobacter sp. | reverse complement strand
GTTTAAAGTTCTCTTTGTTTTATTAGGTCTTTTTATGCTTTTATCTGCTGATTCTAGCTTAGATCAAAGGCAATTTTCAAATGAACAAGAACGTTTGAAAAAATATGAACAAGATATCCCAAGGCAAGATATAAATTTGCTTAAAGATACTAAAAAACAAGATTTAAGTTTGAATGTAAATGAAACACCTTGTTTTAATATTGAAAAAGTAAATTTAAATGGCGAAAATGCAAATACTTATTTTTCTTATCTTGCAAGAGCTTTAAATAAATTAAAATTTAAACCTGGCATGTGTCTTGGCAAAGAAAGCATTTTAAATATACATAAGGCTTTAAGCAATGAAATCTTAAAAGACGGTTTCATAACTACTAGAGTAGATATACTTCCTACAAATTTAAAAAAGAAAAAAGCCCTAAATTTACAAATCGTTGAAGGTAAAATAGATCAAATATATATTAATGATAATAACGACACGGCAGCAAGAGTTTCATCGTTTATGGCTTTTGGTGGTAAACCAGAGGTATTAAATCTTAGAGATATTGAATTGGCACTCGAAACTATACAAAACTCTTCAAAAGGAGAGGTTGATATATCTTTATCTCCTTCGCAAAAACTTAATTTTTCTAATGTAAATATTAAAAAACAAAAGAAATTCCCTATTCTTACAAAACTTAGTATCGATAATGCAGGCTCAAAAGCCACTGGTAAATATCAGGGTAGTGTCGGTCTTTATGGTTTGGGTATGTTTGGCTTAAATGAAATTTTATATTTTTCTGCTGGTAAAAATATTTTTCATGGCAAACGCCAAAGAGTACGTGATGATAGTAAGTATGGAAAAAATTATAATCTTTATTATGGTATCTCTTTGCCATTTGGTAATTTTTTGCTTGATTATAACGAGTATAAATACACTTACAATCAGGCAATAGCTGGAGCATTTGGAGTTTATGAATATTTGGGACGAAGTTTTAATAGAAATTTGACTTTAAATTATCTTTATTATCGAAACGGATTTTCAAAAAATTATGTATTTTTTAGACTTTGGGAAAAGAAAAACAAAAATTTTATTCAAGATTATGAGTTAGATAACCAAAGAAAAAGAACAGCAGGATACGAAATAGGTTTAAATTCTCAATTTTATTTAGATTATGGTTTTTTAAGTTTTGGTGCATCTTATAAAAAATCAACCGGAGCATTAGGTGCTTTAAAAGCACCAGATGAAGATGTCGGTGGTGGATTTACTAGATTTGATAAATATCTTGCAAATTTGCACTTTGTTAAAAGTTCTCAGGTCTTGCCTTTAACTTATGATTTAAAGATCAATGGTGTTTATAGTCCAAAAATTCTAACTATGCAAGAAAAAATTAACCTTGGTGGATATTCTACTATAAGAGGTTTTGATGGAGAAATGAGTATAGTTGGTGATAGTGGATATTCTTTGCAAAACACTGTTATTTATAATTATGCTACGTTTGCTAAGCCATATTTGGCATTTGATATAGGAGCAGTTTTCCCAAAAGGCCAAGAGAGTGAAACTTTGAGTGGTATAGGGATTGGTTTAAAAGGTCAATTATTTAAAAGTTTGGATTATGATTTATTTATGGGCAGAAGTCTTAGTGTTCCAGAATATTTCGAAAAACCAAAAGTTGTTTTAAATTTTAACCTGACTTACACTTTTTAAAAGGTATTAATCATGCAAAAAAATAACAAAAAATTAAAATTTATAGATAAAAAAGGCTTGATAAGTCTTAGCGTATCAGTGTCCTTAATATTCCCAAATTTTATATTTGCAGATATTATTGCAGATCCAAATGCTCCTATGGCACATCAGCCAACTGTGTTAAGAACTCCAAATAATGCTGTGCAAGTTGATATTACTAAACCAACTTCTAAGGGTGTATCTGTAAATGAATTTTCTAAATTTGATACAAGTAATGATGGTACTGTTTTAAATAACTCTCGTATTAATACTAACACTAAAATAGGCGGTCCTATCCAAGCAAATCCAAGACTTACTGGTTCATCTGCAAAATTGATAGTAAATAAAGTAAATTCAAATGATAAGTCAACTTTGTCTGGCAATATAGAAATAGCAGGACATAGAGCTGATTTACTTATAGCAAATCCAAGTGGTATAAATGTAGATGGTGCAAATTTCATTAACTCAAAATCCACTACTCTTACAACCGGCAATCTTAACTTTGAAAATGATGCCTTAAAAGATATTAGTGTTAATAAAGGTGAAATTTCTGTTAATGGTCGTGGTTTAAAGGATGAGAGTGATTATTTAAATATACTTTCAAACAGTGCTAAGATAAATGCTAAAATTTATGCAAATGAAATAAATGTAAAAACTGGTCAAAATTCTTTTAATCAAAAAGGTGAAATTTTATCTACAACAAATAAAGCAACAAATGAAAATTTTTCTATAGATACAAGTGCTCTTGGCGGTATGTATGCAAATAAAATAAAACTACTTGCCACAAAAGACGGAGTGGGTGTAAATAATGCAGGTGAAATTTTAGCAAATGATATAGATATAGATGTAAACGGTGAACTTACAAATACAAATCAAATAACAAGTATAAATCAAGCTTCTATTAAAACAAAAGCCATTAATAACAAAGCCCAAATAGCAAGTGCAAATTCTTTAAACATAAATACATCTAAATTACGCAATTCAAAAGATATTTATGCTAGCAAAAAAGCTGTTATAAAAACACAAAGTTTAGACAATAAAGACGGAAGTATTGGTGCGGATTTGCTTGATATAAAAACTGACACTTATACAAATCATGGTTTATTAAGTGCAAAAAATGATTTAAATCTAGAAGTCAATAATGATGATATAGATTATAAAGGTGGTTTTTATGCCAGAAGAAATTTAAATATAAAAACAAATAAAAAATTTACTAATAATGCCGAGTTTTTAGGAAAAGAAAATTTAAATATAAAAGCCAAAGAAACGATAAATAATAATTTGATATTTGCAAAAAATATAAATATAGATTCAAAAGATACTATCCTTAATCAAAACGACCAAGCTAAAATTTACAGCGGTAATGATATAAACATAAATACCAAATCTTTAAGTAATATAAATGATGCCAAAATTGTTGCCGAAAATGATCTTAGTATAAAAAATGACAAATCTACAAACAATAAAACAGAACTTATCGAAAACTCTTCATCTTATATTTATGCTGGAAATAATATAAATATTAATGCCGAACTCTTGAAAAATAATTCTTTAGATAAATTAGATATTAAAACTACAAGTCATGGAAATACATTAAATTTAATGGGAGGATATCAGATTTCATTAAGCGATCTTGACTTTGATAATATGAGGGCTGATATAATTCGTGAATATGAGATAAATCATAATTATGAAAAACCAAATCCTGAGTATGTAAAAGAAGCTTTAAAACAAAAAGTTATAAATAGCGTAGAAGAGCTTTATGTATTAAATTTGCATAAAGATACAAAGGCTGAAGGAAAAAATATTTATGATAGTATAGAAATAGACTATGACAAAAAAATAGCAAAACTGCCAGTTAGTCATATTAAAAGTAGAGAACGAGAAAGAAATGTAGTTTATAATATCACTAAACAATATATTGATAAAGATGATATGGCTAGTTTTAGGCAAGGCGTTATAGCAAGTGCTAATGATATAAAATTCGATACAGATAAGATTATAAATGATAAAAGTATAGTTTATGCTGGAAATGATATAAATTTAATCAACACTCATCTTGAAAATATAGGTTTAGAGCTTACTCATGATTTAAATGCTTATGCAAATTATATTTATAAAAAGAAAAACAAAGTTGTAAGGCGAGCAAAACATGGTAAATATAGTGATCGTCGCATATTGGGTTCGGAAAACTCCAATATACATAATGTTTACACTGAAATTGGCTACCCAGCTATTTTCGCAGCCGAAGGTAAAATCACTGGAAAAGATATTTATCTGCAAAATGGCTCTTTTAATGATAATATCCTAGCCCAAAATGCTCCATCTTTTAAAAGTGCATACTCAAATTTAACTTTACTTTATGATATTAATCAAAAAAACACTCAACAAAAAGACGCCCAAAATCAAGAATCTAAAGATAATTTAAATACTGCTGATAAAAACTTTATTGCTAGTA
>JAILCJ010000103.1 GCA_024680445.1 Campylobacter sp. | reverse complement strand
CGCTTAATTATCGGGGGATTTTTATTTTCATTTGTTTTAAATTTTTATACCTATAAACGTTTTATTAGCAAAATTTCTTTTTTGCAAAGATATAACAAGGCTTTAAAAATCTTTTTCTTTCTTATAAGCGTTCTTGAATTTGCCTTTGTTTTGCAGTTTAGATTCGATTTTTTAAATCTTACTTTTTACTTGATTTTTGCCACTCTCATCGCTTTTTCGCTTTTTATGTTTGGTATGGCGGTGTTTTACGATATCGCAAGAGTGCTTGGTAAAAAGGCGAAATTTAACGCAAAAAGACGGCAGTTTTTAAAATTTTGCTTTGATATAACTTTTTTGATTTTGCTATTTAGTTATTTTTTAAAAGGCATGTTTTCAGCCCTCACGCCTCCGCGTATAACTAAGACAAAAATTACTTTAAAAAACCTTCAAAAACCCCTAAAAATCGCCATGATAAGCGATGTTCATATAGGAGAATTTTTGCAAAAAGAGTTTTTAGCAACCCTTGTTTATCAAATCAACGAAGCCAAGCCAGAACTTGTCGTGATAGTTGGGGATTTGATAGATTTTGACGCAAGTAAGATAGGCGATTTTTTGGACCCTTTGCGTGAAATCAAGGCAAAATACGGCGTGTTTTATGTACCAGGCAATCACGAGTATTATCACGGTATAGACGGCATTTTAGAAAAAATCCAGAGGGTGGGCGTCAAAATTTTAGGCAATGAAAGTGTAGAGCTTGATGAGATAAATTTAGTTGGAGTTTATGATATAGCAGGGATAAAATTTGCTCACCTTGCCCCTGATCTTGATAAGGCTTTAAGCCAGATAAATCCGAAAAAACCGACAGTTTTGTTATCTCATCAGCCAAAATTTTTAAAAAGTATGCATAAAGATGTTGATTTGGTGCTTTGCGGTCACACTCACGGCGGACAAATTTTCCCTTTTCATCTTTTAGTCTTACTTGATCAAAAATATTTATATGGACTTTATAAACATAATGATAAAATGCAAGTTTATGTTAGCTCTGGCGCTGGATTCTGGGGGCCTCCGGTTCGTATAATGTCATCTAGTGAAATAGCGATCTTACAACTAAATGGAGAATAAAATGGATAAAAAATTTTCATCTTTTATGGGTTTTTTTGGTGGAGTAAAATTTCCAAAAATGCTTCAAACCTTTATCAATAAAGCCTATGTTTCATACTTTAAAATCGATATGAGCGAATTTGATAGCATAGATAGTTATGAAAATTTAAATGCACTTTTTGCACGTAGTTTAAAAAAAGCAAGAGAGTTTAATGCAGATGATAGCATTTTCCTTAGTCCATGCGACTCAACTTGTTTATCTTGTGGACTAAGTAACGCTGCCATGGCATACAGTATAAAAGGGCGTGAGTATTCGTTAAAGGATTTGCTTGGTAGTGCCATAGAGCAAAACGAAGTGGAGCGTGAGTATGATTTTGCGAATTTTTACCTTAGTCCGAGGGATTATCACCATTTTCACGCACCTTGTGATTTGCGAGTACTTTCGGCAACTTATATACCCGGCAATCTTTACAGTGTTGCAAAAAGTTGGCTTAAAAAAATCGATGCACTTTACACCAAAAACGAACGTGTCGTGCTAAAATGCGAGATGAATAACGATAAAATTTTTTGGTTGGTTTTTATCGGAGCTTTAAATGTTGGCAAGATAAATATATGTTTTGATGAGAGAATCAAAACCAATGCAGCCGCAAATTTCACACAAACTTATGGATACAAAAATATAAATATCAAAAAAGGCGAAGAACTGGGATCTTTTGAACTTGGATCAAGCATAGTTATGATATGTGAAAAAGACGCCATTGAACTAAATCTTTTTGAAGGCAAGGTCGTAAAACAAGGCGAAAGTATAGGCAAGATCAGATAATTTTATATAAACTTTAAATTAAGGATTAAAAAGTTTGGCTTTGAAAATTTAAAATTTCAAAGCCAAAAATAACAAAAATTCTATAAAAATCTAAAATTTTTACATTTTATCTTGTTGAGCGATAAAGAGGA
>JAILCJ010000168.1 GCA_024680445.1 Campylobacter sp. | reverse complement strand
TAAAAGAAAAAATCCACAGGGTGGCTAAAATATAAATCAAATTTGATAACACGAATAATTAAATTTGATGATTTTATAACCAAATTTGATAATGCAAAAAATCCACAAAGTAGCCAAAGCAAAATCAAATTTGATAACACAAACAATCAAATTTGATAATTTCAAACCAAATTTGATAAAAGAAAAAATCCACAGGGTAGCCAAAATACAAATCAAATTTGATAAATTCAAAACCAAATTTGATAAATTTAAAAGCAAATTTGATAAATCCAAAATCAAATTTGATGATTTTTACCCTAAGCTTCGTTGCTAAGGTCTTCGGCGACTTTGGCGGCGAGTTTTAGTTTGTCATTATCAAAATGCGTATAAATGCGTGAAGTGTTAAGACTGGCGTGTCCAAGGGCTTCTTGAACCAAAACGAGGTCTTTTTGCTTTTTGTAAAGCAAGGTCGCAAAGGTATGGCGGAGCATGTGTGCGCCATTTTTTTCCTTTCTGATACCAGCTTTAAATAAAATTTGCTCGACTATGCGGCTAACATAGGCTTGCGTGAGGCGTCCGCCCTTGCGATTTACAAACAAAAAACCCTCTTTATTTATATAATTTATCGCTATGCAATCAAGCAAAGTCTCGATGAGATGGCGTTTTATCATCACTATGCGGTATTTGTTGCCCTTGCCCCTTATGCGTATGATATACAAATCGCCTTCTTCTGTTATGTCTTTTCGCTTCAAATTTAGGGCTTCGCTGACACGAATTCCGGTAAAAATGATGATTTTTAAGATGAGTTTGTTGCGGTTTGTATTTGATTTAAAATCCATTTCATCTATGGCATTTAAAAATTTTTTTACCTCATCTTCGTTCATAAATTCAGGCAATTTCTGCCCCCTAAAACCGCTTACTCCGCCCCAATTTTTAAGCTCTATGTCAAAAACATGCGATTTGCCGTCTTCTTGATTTTGCTTATCTAAAAATGAGAAAAAATTTATGGTTGAAATGCGATAATTTTTCTTACTCGCATCGCTCAAACCGCCCGTGCAAGAGGCTAAAATTTCGCTTACAAATTCCTCGTCTATTTGTTTAAGGCTGTCAAGTTCGTAATAACACATGGTTTCGTAAATTTTTTTAAGCGGATTAAAATATGTATTTATCCCTGTTAGCCCGGCATTTCTGGCTTTTTTGACCAAGGCGTCAAGCTCGTTTATGTTTTTCATATCTTTATTTAGGGCAAAATTTACGCTAGCGAGGCTTTGGGGGTCGCGAAGTTCTTTGTTTGAAAGTGAACTTAGTTTAAATTTGACATAACGAGTGAGCCAAAAAAGCAAAGAAAGTTTAAAATCGCCTTTTATATCTAATGGATATTTCATAAATTTGCCTTAAATTTTTGGCTGATTATAACCAAATTTAGAATTTTTGCGTTAAAATTACGCCTTAAAATTTTTATAACTTTAAAGAAAATGAGATGAAAATAGCTTTTTTTGATTCGGGCATAGGCGGTCTAAGCGTTTTAAATGAAGCACTTTTGAGCCTAAAAAACGAAGAATTTTATTTTTATGCTGATAGCAAAAACGCTCCATACGGCACAAAAAGCAAAGAAATGGTGCTTAAACTTAGCACAGAAGCGATCGAATATCTATTAAAACTTGCTTGCGATATCATAGTTGTAGCTTGCAATACCGCTACAAGTGTCGCTATCGCCGAGCTTAGGCAAAGATTTTGCGTGCCTATCATAGGCATGGAGCCAGCCGTTAAGGTCGCTCTTGATCTAAACGAACCGGCAAAAACCCTTGTCATAGCCACTCCGCTTACGGTTAAGGGCAAAAAACTTCAAGACTTAATAGCAAGAACAAATTCTGATGAAAAAGTCGATCTTTTAGCCTTGCCAAAACTCGTAGAATTCGCACAAAACGGCGAATTTGATAGCAAAAATGTAAAAAATTACCTAAAAGAAGAATTTAAAGCCCTTAAACTTGATGATTATAGTTCGTTGGTGCTTGGCTGCACGCATTTTAACTATTTTAAAGATAGTCTAAGGGCTGTTTTGCCAGAGCATATAAAATTCCTTGACGGAAATTTTGGAACCATAAAAAGAGTAAAAAGCGAAATTTCAAGGCTAGGGCTTAAAAGCAGTGAAAAATTTAGCCTTAAATTTTATGTTTCAGGTGATGAAATTTGCGATAAAAACGAGCTTGATAAGATGAATTCGTATCTTTTGAGATTAAAAAAAATGCGAGAAATATAAATTTAAACACGATATAATTTACATTTTGTTAAAATCTTGCAAAAATTTTTTAGGTAAAAGTTATGGAGAAAAAATACAGACCAAATGTCGCTGCTGTAATTTTATCTAGCAAATATCCTTTTAAATGTGAATTTCTGGTCGCAAACAGGATAGACCTTGATCAAGTTTGGCAGTTTCCCCAAGGCGGGATAGATGAGGGCGAAAGTCCGCAAGAGGCTTTGCTTCGTGAGTTAAAAGAAGAAATAGGAACAAACGAAGTCGAAATTTTAGATCAGCACCCAGAGTGGATAAGCTATGATTTTCCAAGTGGGGCTAGAGCTAGCAAAAAAATGTATATGTTCGACGGACAAACGCAAAAGTATTTTTTGGTGCGTTTAAAGCCGGGCGCAAAGATAAATTTAAACACACAAAAACCTGAATTTAGCAAGTATAAATTCCTAAATTTCAGTGAAGTTTGCAATGAAATCACACATTTTAAAAAGCCTATTTACATGAAAGTTTTGAATTATTTCAAAGAGAAAGGATATATTTAATGCTTATCGTTCAAAAATTTGGAGGTACTAGCGTCGGATCTATCGAGAGAATCGAAGCCGTCGCAAAGAGAGTTATAGAAACAAAACAAAGTGGTGCCGATGTCGTCGTCGTTCTTTCGGCTATGAGTGGAGTTACGAATCAGTTAGTTGAATACGGCGAACATTTCGATAAGCAACCAGACGGCAGAGCTATGGATTTGCTTTTAAGTTCTGGCGAACAAGTTACAACGGCGATTTTAACTATCGCATTAAATGCAGCTGGACACAAAGCAGTCGGACTTACCGGTGCTATGGCTGGTATGATAACAGACGCAAATCACACAAAAGCTAGAATCAAACGTATCAATACCGATAGAATTTTTAGTGAGTTAAAAAATGGCAGTATAGTCGTAGTTGCTGGTTTTCAAGGCATAGATGAAAACGGCGATGTAACAACGCTTGGAAGAGGTGGTAGTGATCTAAGTGCTGTTGCCTTGGCTGGTTCTTTACAGGCTGATTTGTGCGAGATTTTCACCGATGTTGACGGTGTTTATACCACAGATCCGCGTATAGAAAAAAAGGCTAAAAAGCTCGATAAAATCAGCTATGATGAGATGATGGAACTTGCTAGTGCGGGTGCAAAAGTCTTGCAAAACCGCTCTGTTGAACTAGCAAAAAAACTAAATGTCAAACTAGTAACTAGAAGCAGTTTTAACCACAACGAAGGAACACTTATAACACAGGAGGATAAAATGGAAAAAGTTTTGCTAAGCGGTATAGCACTAGATAAAAATCAAGCGAGAGTAACACTAAGAGGCGTGGTCGATAAACCGGGCATCGCAGCCGAAATTTTCACAGCTCTTGCAGAAAAAAATGTAAATGTTGATATGATTATCCAAAATGTCGGTCGAGACGGCACGACAAATTTGGGCTTTACCGTTCCGCAAAATGAACTTGATATCGCTAAGGCAACCATGCAAAGCTTGGGCGTAGCAAATCATGTTGAGTATGATGACGCTATCGTTAAAGTTTCTATCGTTGGTGTTGGCATGAAAAGCCATAGTGGCGTAGCTTGCAAAGCCTTTGAAACCTTAGCAAAAGAAAATATCAATATTCAAATGATTTCAACTAGCGAAATAAAAATTTCAATGATAGTCGATCAAAAATACGGTGAACTCGCAGTTCGCGTACTTCACGACGCTTATGAGCTAGATAAATAATGGATTTTGTTAAGTGGAGCAATGACGCCATTGCCAAAAATGGCCTTAATGCTTACATGCAAGACTTTCGAGTCGAGTGGATAGCCTTGCTTAGTTCAAGGCTTAAATTCTTACTTGAAGGTCGCACTTTCATAGTCATAACAGACGAGGATAGATCGTGGTTTGAAAGCTATTTGCTTAAACGCATTAACCGCTCGGGAGCTAGACCACTTTTGCCTTTTGTTGCACTAAAATCGATCTATCCGCATTTAGACGAGATTAGCTCGCCAGAAGAAATTTTGTTACTTGAAGATATGCTTAGTATCATGTTTCCAAACGGATATGTATATTTTTACATAGGCAAACACATGGATAAAAGGGCAAATATAGCTAAAAATAACGATGATAGCTATATGTGGCTTTTTGATGAGCAAAGTCATAATTCGATTTGTTTAAATTCAAAAGACGAAAATTTAGACATTAGACTTATAGAACTTTTAAAACTTTTTGACAAAAGCATAGACGCAGTGCTTTTAAATCAGGTAAGTTTGCTTTAAAATGCAAAGCAAAATAGTCATCACAAACGACTTTGACAAGCTTAAAATCGAGCTTTTCGAGCGTTACCCTATAAATCAGCTAAGATTTTTTGAAGCAGAAGAATTTTTGTTAGAAAATACCCATGAAGTCATTAAAGAAGCTTATATAGCCGAAAAAGATCCAAAAATGCTTGTTTTAATGGCTCAAAGTTATCGCACAGAAGCCCAAAATTCTCTTTTAAAAATCATAGAAGAACCGCCAAAAAATATATATTTTACTATCGCTACAAAAAGCAAAAATTTACTTTTACAAACGATAAGATCAAGGCTAATATCGCAAAATCTTTTAAAACCAAGGGCAAAAAATGTGTTAAAGCTAGATCTTAAACATCTTGATCTCGCCGAAATTTATAGTTTTTTAGAAAAGATCGCAAACGATGAAAAAGGCGATAATTTCGGCAAAAACGAGTTAAAAACCCTTATAAGCGATATAGTTTTAACAGCCATAGATCTTGGTTTTAAATTTAGTCAAGATGAACTTGAATACTTTTATAAATTAGTTAGCCTTGCCGAGTTAAACGCCAAATCTCCGCAACTTCTAACTCCGCTTTTACTTTGCATACTTCAAAAAGGCAAGCCATGAAATTTTATAAGATAAATTCTCAAAGCGATTTTTATGAAATTTGCAAACAAATTTCGCCAAGTACGTATGGTGCAAGGCTTATGAAGGAAAAAAGTCGTTTAAATTTTATCTATATCAAAGACATAAAAACTCCGGCGGCAAATATCTTAAAACAAGACGCACTTAGCGTAAATGCCGAACTTGTAACGCATAAAGATACGATTTTTGGCAAAGAGTTAAATTCAAACGCTCTTTTGATAGCCACCAATGCCCAGCTAAAAATTTTGGCAAAAAAAGAAAGTTTGCAAGACTTTGGTTTGAAATTTTTAGCAAAATTTATAAACGATAGCCTTACTTCATCAAATTTGATAAATCCACAGGGTGAAAATACCAAAAATTCATCAAATTTGATAAATCCACAGGGTGAAAATAGCGAAAATTCATCAAATTTGATAAATCCACAGGGTGAAAATACCAAAATTTCATCAAATTTGATCAAATTTGATAATTGCTATTTTTCTAAGCCAAAAATCATGGGCGTTTTAAACATAAACAGCGATAGTTTCAATCCAAAAAGTCGCATAAACGAGCTAGAAGCGATAGAAAAAATCACGCAAATGATAAATGACGGTGCTGATTATATCGATATCGGCGGAGTTAGTTCAAGACCGGGCAGTGTGTATTGTGGTAAAGAAGAAGAATTTAGACGTATAAAAAATGTCGTTGAAGAAATTTATCGCCAAAATTTACACGAAAAAGTCAAATTTAGCCTTGATAGTTTTGATGAGTATTGCCTTGAATTTGCCCTAAATCACGGCTTTACAATGATAAATGATATAAGTGCGAACGAAAATTTAGCAAAACTTGCAGCAAACTATAATAGCGAGTATTGTCTTATGCATATGCAAGGCAGTCCGCAAGACATGCAAAGTTCGCCACATTATGATGATTTGCTAGGCGAAATAGATGAATTTTTTGCCGCAAAACTTGAATTTTTTCGCTCACAAGGCGTGCAAAAAATCGTCCTTGATCCGGGCATAGGTTTTGGCAAAACAGCCCAACAAAATTTGCTTTTGATAAAGCATTTACAGCATTTTACGCATTTTGGTTGTGCGATTTTGATAGGAGCAAGTGCGAAGTCTTTGATAAATTTTTATAGTCCAAGCGAGGTTGGCGATAGGCTGGCTGGTTCGCTTTATCTGCATTTAAAGGCCTGTGAAAATGGTGCAAATATCATCAGAACTCACGATGTAGCCGAGCATAGACAGCTTTTTAACTTACACGAAGCAATGAACGGAGCAAATTTATGGTAATCGCAAATAAAAAAGATTATGACGAGGCGGTCGAGCTTTTAAATCTTTGGGCAAAGGCGTATTATACGGACGATGAGCCCTTGGCTAGCGATGAAGAATACGATAAACTTTATCATCAAGTGCTAGATTTTGAAAAAATACATCCAGAACAAATCTCTCTTTTTTCACCGACAAAACGAGTTGGCGGAGCGGTGAGCGAAAAATTCAGCAAGGCAATGCATATCAAAAAAATGTGGAGCATGGAGGATATTTTCGATGACGGCGAACTTTTGGCTTGGCTAAAAAGGGGCGAAAAAAGCAGTGAAAGTTTTGTTTGTGAGCCTAAATTTGATGGAGCAAGTTTAAATTTGCTTTATGAAAACGGCATTTTACTTCGTGCCATAAGCAGGGGAGATGGAATAACGGGCGAAGATGTAACGCAAAATGCCCTTACTATCGGCTCTATCCCGCAAAGAATCGAGTATAAAGAACGTATAGAAATTCGTGGCGAAGTGGTGATAAAAAAGGCGGATTTTGATAAGCTAAACGACGAAAGAGCACTTAATGGCGAAGCCTTGCTATCAAATCCACGCAACGCCGCATCCGGTAGCCTTCGCCAACTTGATAGCTCCATAACTGCCAAACGCAAACTGCTTTTTGTGCCGTGGGGAGTAGGGGAGCATAGTTTAAATTTTGCAACTCATAGCGAGATTATGGGCTTTGTGCGTAGTCTTGGCTTTTACAGAGATGAATTTTTTCGCCTTTGCAAGGATATAAACGAGGTTAGAAAAGCCTATGAAGAGTTAAAAACTTTGCGAGATAGCAAGGATATAATGCTTGATGGCATGGTTGTGCGTGTAAATTTGCTTAGCAAATGCGAAGAACTCGGCTACACGGTTAAATTCCCAAAATTTATGGTTGCGTATAAATTCCCGGCAACGCAAAAAACCACAAGATTGTTAGATGTTGCCTTGCAAGTTGGGCGAAGCGGAGTTGTAACGCCAGTTGGGGTGCTAGAAGCTGTAAATATAGACGGAGCCACGGTAAAATCAGCAACTTTGCATAATTTTGACGAGATCGAACGTTTGGGGCTTATGAAAAACGACTTTATAAGCATTATTCGCTCCGGAGATGTGATACCAAAAATAACAGGCGTGTATAAAGACCGAAGGGACGGCACTCAAACGCCGATTTTAAGACCGAAATTTTGTCCACAATGCGGAAGTGCTTTGCTAGATGAGGGCGTATTTGTAAAGTGTCAAAACTTAGAGTGCAAGGCGAGAATGGTAAATTCTTTGATACATTTTGCGTCTAAAAAGTGCCTAAATATAGACGGTTTGGGCGAAGCGATAGTCAATACACTTTATGAAAAAGGGCTTTTAAGGCGACTAGTAGATATTTACAAGCTAGAATTTAACGATCTTATCGGACTTGAAGGCTTTAAAGATAAAAAAGTGCAAAATTTGTTAGACGCCATAAATTCGAGCAAAGGTGCTAGACTTGATAATTTTATAAGCGGATTAGGTTGCGAGCATATAGGCGAGGTGGCTGCTAAAAAAATAGCTCAAATTTATGGTGAAAAGTGGCTTGATTTGGGCTTTGATGAGTTAAAAGCCATAGAGGGTTTTGGCGATGAAATGGCTAAGAGTTTTAGCGAATTTTTGCAAGTAAACAAAGACAGCATAGCCGAGCTTTTGGACTTTGTAAAGCCAGTTTGCAAATTTGAACAAATCACGCAAAACGCATTTAGTGGCAAGACTTTTGTCATCACCGGCACACTTTCTCGTCCACGAGATGAATTCAAAGCCATGCTCGAAGGTTTTGGGGCAAAAGTCGCTTCATCGGTAAGTAAAAAAACTGATTTTGTTTTGGCTGGTAGTGACGCTGGTAGCAAGCTAGATAAAGCCCTTGAACTTGGCGTAAAAGTCATAGATGAAAACGAATTTACAAGGCTTAAAAACGAGAATTTTTGATAGCGGTTTTTAAATAAGGTGCTTTAAAACAATGAATTACACTTTAAAAAATAAAAACACAGATGTTATAAAATTTAAGATAATATTTAAAGAATTAAATAGAGAAATACTGGGTAATACAATAATCAAAAATATAAAATTCTAAACGAAACTTTGTTGCCTTATAATTTTTTTGAAAAAAGATAAAAGTTTAGAGCAAAATCTAAAAATTTGGATAAAAAATGAAAAATTTCTTTGAAATTTATGCTAATGAAAGCAAAGTCGGTGAATTAAAAATTTTTGGCACAAATGCAAACAAAACTTACTCTTTTGCATACGATGAAAACTGGCTGAAATTTGGCTTTGAGCTAGACCCAAATCTGCCTTTGTGTGGGGGCGAGTTTGTCTCGCAAAATCTATGGGGTGCGTTTTGTGATATCAGCCCTGATAGGTGGGGCAGATTTATCCAAGACTTGGGCGTAAAAAGCGAGTATTTGCTAGGGGTAAATGACGCCCTAAGACAAGGGGCTTTAAGGATAAAAAACGATAAAGAATTTATATCGCAAATCCCACAAAAAAATATAAATTTAGATGAGCTTTGCCAAATGGCTTTTGACTTGGAGTCTGGGGCAAATCAAGATTTTTCGCCTTTGATAGCTTGTGCGGGCAGTCTTGGCGGAGCTAGACCAAAGGCTGGGGTGGTTATAAATAATGAGCCTTTTATCATCAAATTTCCTTTGGCAAAAGAAAGGCATTGCTCAAAATTCGAACAAACTATGCTAGAAACGGCAAAAATAGCCAAAATAAATGTATGCGAAACTAGGCTTTATGAGAGCAAAAACGGCACGGCATTGCTGATAAAAAGATTTGATAGGCAGGGCGAAAAAAGACTAGCTTACAAATCCGCCATGACGCTTTTGGGCATAAAAGAGGGGCAAAAATCACAGGCTAGTTATGTGGATTTGGCTTTGCTTTTGGATAGCAAAAACAAAAAAGAGCTATTTCGCAGAATGCTTTTTAACGGTTTTTTTGGCAACAGCGACGACCATTTGAAAAATCATGGCGTTTTGTATGATGAAAAAAATCAAATTTGGAATCTAAGCCCAGCTTTTGATATCACGCCAGAGCTGATTTCATATGAAAAACAAAGCCACGCTTTAAATTTTATAGATTTGCAAAACAAGGCTTCGATCAAACTTTTTGATGAAATCAAAGAATTTTTTGATATAAATTCCGCTCAATTTAAAGAAATTTTATCTGATATGCTAGTAGCGATGAATAGTTTTGAAAAAATCGCTAAGAAAAACGGCATAAATAACGCAAATTTGAAAATTTTAAAAAACAATTACGACTTTTGGGCATTAAAAATTTCTAAATTTGTTATATAATCTGTAAAAATAATTTAAAAAAAGGAGACTAAAATGTCTGAAAAAAACAAAGATGAAAGAGATTATACGCAAGAATATTTTAGAGCCAAAGTAAGAAGCCAAGAAACCATAGTAAATGCTA
>JAILCJ010000141.1 GCA_024680445.1 Campylobacter sp. | reverse complement strand
CAAAAAGCAAATTTGGCAAAGCAAATCTATCAAATTTGATATGGTTAAAAAATCCAATTTGATAATGCAAGACTTCCAAATTTGATAAACTTTAACATCAAATTTGACAAGCTATAAAAATCAAATTTGATAGAGTTAATTATCAAATTTGATAAATACAAAAAGCAAATTTGGCAAAGCAAGACTATCAAATTTGATAAATACAAAAACCAAATTTGATAAGTTATAAAAATCAAATTTTAATAATGTAAGACTTCCAAATTTGATAAATACAAAAACCAAATTTAACAAAGTAAATCTATCAAATTTAACAAACTAGAAAAATCAAATTTGATAGAGTTAATATCAAATTTGATAAATACAAAAAGCAAATTTGGCAAAGCAAAACTATCAAATTTGATAAAGCAAAACCGTCAAATTTGACAAACGAGAAAAATCAAATTTGATAATGCAAGACTTCCAAATTGGATAGATTTAACATCAAATTTGACAAGCCAGAAAAATCAAATTTGATAAAACAAAACTAGCGAATTTGCAAAACTAAGCCTTAAATTTTAGCTTTAACGAAAGTGAATTTAGCACCACCACAAGGGAGCTTAGCGACATAGAAAGTGCTGCAAATAGCGGTATAACATAGCCACAAACGGCTAGTGGTATGGTGATTAGATTGTAACACAGGCTAAAAATCAAATTTTGCTTTATCTTGCCAAAAGTTGCACGAGCAAGTTTTAAATTTAACACAAGTGAGGCAAGTTCATCGTTTAAAAGCACCACATCGCTTTGCTCCAAACTCACGTCAGCACCGCTCCCCATGCAAATTCCAACCTGAGCATAACTCATCGCTATCGCATCATTTATGCCGTCCCCAACAAAAATCACACCCTTTTTATTTTGCGTCAATTCCTTGATAAACATGGCCTTTTCATCAGGCAAGCACTGTGCCTTAAACTCGGTATCCAAAACATCTGCAACGGCTTTTGTGTTACTTTTGGTATCACCGCTAAGTATATAAATTTTGTAAGACATTTTTTTAAGCTTAGCGATATTTTCGCTAACGCCTCGCCTTAACTTGCTACTCATCACAAAAACTCCGCACAAAACGCCGTTTTTGGCGACAAAATAATTGCCGTCTTGCCCCTTTGTGTCTATGCCGTTTTCTTGCATAAATTTAGCACTTCCACCAAGCAAAATTTCAGCACCAAATTCGGCTTTTACGCCTTTTGCGGCGATTTCTTTTGTATTTTTTAACTCCACGGCGTCAAAATCTTTAAAAAATTCAGCCACAGCCTCGCTTACTGGGTGCTTTGAACAAAGTGCAAGAGATCTATAAATTTTTTCATCTAAATTTTCAAATTTGATAAATTTATCAACGCTAAGTTTGGCTTCGCTTAAAGTGCCTGTCTTGTCAAATACGATAGTATCGCACTTTGCAAGGGTTTCAATGAGTTTTGAACTTTTATAAATTACCCCATTTTTTAAACCCACTCCAAGGGCACTAAGCGTGCTAACTGGTGTCGCAAGAGCAAGAGCACAAGGGCAAGCTATGACTATAACAGAAATGGCTATGACTATGGCGTTTACAAAATTGCTATCGTAAAAATGCCAAAGAAAAGCAAGCCCCGCTATGCTAAGGATAAAAAACGAAAAATACGATGAAATTTCGTTTGCGATTTGCTCGATTTTTGGCTTTTGCAAAAGGGCGTTTTCAAGCATTTTGGCGATTTTGTTTAAAAGCGAATTCTCAAAATTTTGCGTACTTTGATACTGCACGTTAGCATCAAGGCATATCGCACCGCTTTTTATCGCCATGCCCTCGCCAAGCGTCACCGGCAAGCTCTCGCCAGTTAGGCTTTGCATGTCAAAACTCGCCTCGCCCTTTGTTATAAGCCCATCAAGCAAGGCCTTATCCCCTGCTTTTAGCACGATAGTTTCGCCTACTCCGACATCTCTGGCATTTTTTTGCTGCAAATTTTCGCCCACTTTTACGCAAACCTCGCTCGCACTTAACAAATTTAGCTTGTCTATGCTATCGCTAGCTTGTTTTTTACTCAAAACTTCTAAAAATTTGCCAACAAAAACAAAGGTGATTATCATCGCAACCGAGTCAAAATACACCTCTCCAACACGGCTAAACATCGCATACACCGAATAAATATACGCCAAACTCGCCCCAGCAATAACCAGCAAGTCCATATTTGGCGTTTTATTTTTTATAGCTATCCTTGCCCCCGAAAAAAACGCACTACCGGTATAAAAAAGCACCGGAGATGCAAGGATAAACTCGGCAAAGTTTAAGATATCTCTGACCTTTGCGTCCATGCCGTTAAAATAGCCCCAATACTGGGCGATAGCTATCCACATTATATTCATAACGCAAAAAATTCCAACCAAAATTTTGGCGTAAAATTCTCGCCTTTTTGCACTCATTCTTGCGTCATCTAAATTTGCGTCATAAGCGTAAGCACGGTATCCTATCGCATTTATACGCTCCAAAATCGTAGCCAAATTTACAACTTCTTCGTCCCAAACTATGTGAGCCTTGTTTGTAACGGCATTAATGTTGGCTTCTATCACGCCCTCAAGCTCGAAAAGTGCCTTTTCATTTAACCAGATACAAGCCGAGCAGTGAATGCCCTCGATGATAAGATCTATATGATTTAAGCCGTTTTCGCTTTTAACAAAGTCCGCATACAAGCTCGCAATGCTTTGTTTTACGCTATCGTCGCTTTTTACAGGGCTTAGACTGTTTTTGCCTAGTCTTTGATAAAATTCGCTAAAACCGCTGGAATTTAGCACTCCATAGACATTTTTACAGCCATTGCAACAAAAAAATTTGCCATTTTCGCTTATCATAGCCTCTGAATCAAAGCTCAAACGGCAGTGTTCGCATTTGATTTTTGCCATATTTTTTGAATTTTTCTTTCTAAATTTAAAGTAAGTTTTAATTATATGCAAACTTAGCTAAAATTTGGCGGAATTTTACTTTTTGAGTAAGTTCAAATTTGATATTTTACGCAACGCAAACGCATTTTTGAGTAAAATTTACACAAATTCTCTATCAATAACTATAAAAATATGATAACTCGGATAAATTTGCGAAAGCTTTGCCGTGATATTTGAGCGAAGTTGTTTTAAATTTTTTTCTTTAAAATCCACGACTATATCGAATCTCACGGTCTTTTTGGCGGTATTTATGAAAAATGCGTGCAAACTTTTTATGCTTTTAAACTCACTAAGAGAATTTATAACGCAGTCTTTTGCACTTTGCTGACCCAAATTTATGGCATATATCCCAAAAACCAGATACACACGATAACGCTTATAAATGGCGATTTGAAGCTGATTTAATCTCGCACAAATCTCGCTTGTTGCAAGGTGCTCATCAACTTCAACATTTACCGAGCCAACATAACGCTCAACGCCGTAATTATGCAGTATCAAGTCATAGCTACCAAGCACGATTTCACACTCATTTACGGCGGCGTAAATCTCATCGCTCACTTCTTTTTCGACACGTTGTCCGATGATTTTGTCAAAGGTTTCTTTGATCAAAGTTATGCCGTTAAAAATGATAAAAACAGAGGCTATAAGCCCTGCATAGCCGTCAATATTTATGGCAAAAAAATAAGACAAAAACGCGCTAAAAAGTATTATCGCCGAAATGCAAGCGTCCCCAACAGCCTCCGTCCCTATGGCTTTTAGGGCGATAGACTTCGTGCGAGTGCCGTTTTTGCGGTAAAGTTTCGCCAAAGCAAATTTTACAAAAATCACTATAAAAAGTATGATTAGCATAGGCAAACTAAAAGTCGTTGGGCTGGGGTTTATGATGTGTTTTATGGAGCTTGTAAAAAACTCAAAACCAAGCAAAAGCACAAAGCCTGAAACTATTAAGCCACCTATGTACTCTGTTCTGCCATAGCCATAAGGGTGCTCTTCGTCTGGGAGTTTGGCGGCTAATTTAGAACCAAGTATAGTTATGGCTGCACTTGCGGCATCGCCTAGGTTATTTATGGCGTCAGATACGATAGCAACGGAGTTTGACGCAAAAGCTATGATGATTTTTATGCTCGCTAAAATAAAATTTGTAAATATGCCTAACAAGGCGGTTTTGATTATAATTTTTTCGCGACTCAAATCCTTAAAATACATCATTTTAAAAATCCTTATCAAAAAAGCTTAGCAATTATAGCAATTCTTGACATTAAAGCAAAATTTTATTAAGATTAGGACTTCAAAAACTTCAATTTCAAACAAATTTCTACATTTCTATACGAAATTTTAAAGAGGAATAATGCAAAATACTGAAAATCAAACCCCAATTGTGGAGAATTCAGAAAAAACCACAAAAACAACACGAAAAAATGCCAATGTCCGCACCCATATCCCAGTCGACGGTCACAAAATCGAAGATTTGAGGATGCAAAACCTCGAAAGCCTTATCCAGATAGCATATAGCGTTGGAGTCGAGAATCCGCACGAATTTCGCCGTGGGGATTTGATATTTGAAATTTTAAAAGCACAGACCAAACAAGGCGGTTTTATACTTTTTACTGGAATTTTAGAAATTTCAAATGACGGATATGGCTTTTTACGCTCGGTGGACGCGAATCTTAGCGACAGCTCAAATGATGCTTATGTTTCAAATTCTCAAATCAAAAAATTTGCCCTTCGTGTCGGCGATATCGTAACAGGACAGGTTAGAGAACCAAAAGATCAAGAAAAATATTATGCACTATTAAAGATAGAAGCGGTTAATTACATGCCTCTTGCAGAAGCAAAAGAAAGACCGCTTTTTGATAACCTAACCCCACTTTTCCCAACCGAAAAAATCCACTTAGAATACGACGCCATGAAGCTAACCGGACGTGTTCTTGATCTTTTTACTCCGATAGGCAAAGGACAACGCGGTCTCATAGTCGCCCCGCCTAGAAGCGGTAAAACCGAACTTATGAAAGAACTTGCTCACGGCATAGCAAAAAACCACCCAGAAGCCCATCTTATGGTGCTTTTGGTCGATGAAAGACCAGAAGAAGTTACCGATATGCAAAGAAGCGTAAATGGTGAAGTTTTTAGCTCGACTTTTGACTTGCCTGCACTAAATCACGTGCGTGTCGCTGAACTTGTCATAGAAAAAGCAAAACGTCTTGTTGAAATGGGCAGGGATGTCATCATCTTGCTTGATAGTATAACCAGACTTGCTCGTGCTTACAACACGGTAACTCCGCCAAGTGGCAAGGTTTTAACAGGTGGCGTGGACGCAAACGCCTTGCATAAACCAAAACGTTTCTTTGGTGCGGCTAGAAATATCGAAGACGGCGGATCACTAACCATCATCGCAACCGCTCTTATCGATACTGGCTCTCGTATGGACGAGGTAATTTTTGAAGAATTTAAAGGCACAGGCAACAGCGAAGTAGTCCTTGATCGCAATATCTCCGACCGCCGAATTTACCCAGCTATTAGCGTTTTAAAATCCGGCACAAGAAAAGAAGAATTATTGCAAAAACCTGATGATTTACAAAAAATCTGGGCGATACGCACAGCCATTGCTAGCATGGACGATGTAGAAGCACTTAAATTTTTATACGCAAAAATGCTTAAAACCAAAGACAATGGCGAACTTTTATCTATACTAAACGAGTAAAAACAGCATCGATATAAAAAGCAAAATTATCAAATATATTCACTATAATGCAAAAACAAGGAAATTATAAACAAAAAAAATCTTGAAAAAATACAATATTGTCAATATTATTAAAAAACTAAAAGTAAAACAAAAAATCAAATTTTTTATAATTTATTATAGAAATAAAGCAAAATTTGCCTTTTGCAAGGTAAATTCTACCTTGCAAAAAGCCTTGAAATTATATTTCGTAAATTTTGATATTATCATCAACTTGGATAAACACGCTTTGTGTGCTTGAAATTTGACCTTCATAAAGCGTGTAACCTTGATCGGCTCCGTTTTGATCGCTTGCTTTGCTCCACTCGCCTTTTATGCTATCGCCGCTATCGCCGTCGATTTTAAATATAGTATCGACATTATCGCTAAGATCAAGCACATCTTTTGCATTTAGAACAACTAAACTAGCTTCTCCACGCATATCTATGGCTTCAAAATTATCAAATTTAGCATCCAAATTTTGAAGTGAAGTAAAGTCAACATTGTCTTTAAGCACGAGAGTGTCAATGCCTAAACCGCCGTCTACATAGCGATCGTTTGCGTCAAATACAACTCTGTCATCGCCACCACCAGCATTTATAGTATCTTTGCCAGCACCGCCGTCTATGTAGTCGTTGCCGCTACTTGTTGTTATGCTATCATCGCCCGAACCGGTTTTAAAGTTGAGATCCTCGCCTTTGTGTCTTGCCCAGTTAAAGCTCGTGTTTGCTTCGCTAGTATTTACCAAGAAATGCTGATCTATGGTATTGCCAGCAAGATCTGTGGCTTTTACATCAAATTCAAAATGTGTTTTCACATCGCCACTATCATTTAAAGCCGTATCAAAATTATAACTTATCATGCCGTTTTTATCGACTTGCAATTCATAAGTTTTACCGTCGTATGTAAGCTCAACCAAAGAGCCCTCGCTAAGTAAAGTGCCGTCTGTATCGGCGATAGTAACATCGATTTGAGTATTGTAGCCCTTTGCATATTTAAATTCGCCAGTTTCTAAGTTATAAACAGCTTTTGCGTTGGCGTTTGCAAAATCATCAACACTTGAAACCACGAGTATATCGCTCAAATTTAGCCCCTTAGGCAAAGCATTTGCATCAAAAAATCTAAGTTTTTGTGAATTTCCAACGCTGTATGTTCCGTCTTTTTCGCCATCAAGGTTAGTAAAGGCAAATTTTGGTCTAAGTGAAGCTGTATATTTGGCTGTATTTGCATTGCCAAGTCCGTCTATACCGTCAGCCCACGCTATATTTACCTTATAAAATCCGCTTTGTTTTACGCTAAATCCAAAATCCTTTGTTCCGTTTTGATAATCAAGCCCAACTACGCCGTCTGTAACGCTATTGCCGTCGATATTTAAGATTTGCATTTTAAATTTATCATTGACATATTGTTGCAAGAATCTATCACTATCACCGCCGATAGAAGTTAAAGAGTATGTTCCAGCCTCGATATACATTAAACTTTCGACACTTATGTAATTATAAGCATTTCTAGCCACTAAAGAGCCGTCATTTTCGCCATTTACAAGCTTGCCTTTTTTGTTCGTCCATTGTTCGAGTTCAAGGCTATCTTGATCGTTTGCCAAGAAATTTTTAAGTGAATTTGTATATCTGGCGTCTTTGTATTTAACCGCATAAGATAGTCTTTGTGTGCTATTTACGCTATTGTCGGTGCTATACCAAAGGGCACTTGACTTGAAACTATAAGCTTCGTGCATATTATCTACCGCGATAACGCTTTCTATCTCGTCCATGTTTGCCTTGCCCTTGCCCAAAAGTCCTTTATGCACATTTACACGATAAACTTTGCCCTCTGCTTGGCTTACAAAACTATCATCGCTGTAAGTAAATTTGGTGCTGACATTTGCCGTGGCAACCTCATCTGTATCGGTGCTAAAACTAAATTTTTGTGAATCTGCAAAGGTTTCATTGCCACTAACATTTTTCGCCCAAATCTCGTGAGAGCCGTCTTTTAGCTTTGGCGAAAATTCAAATTTGCCATTTTCATCTGCTATAACTTTGCCTAAAAGTTTATCGCCGTCATAAATTTCAACGCTAGAATTTGCTTGTGCCTCGCCTAAAATTTTTGGACTTGCGTCTTTTATCAAAGCAGCAGCCAAAATGCTTTCATCTGCGTCATTTACTATGTCTGTGATCTGAGTTTTTACAAGCACTGGCGGTATAAATTCTGGGACGATTTTTGTATCCAAACCAACATTTCCTGCCCTGTCTATAACGCTAACAGTGATGCTTTCGCCACCTTGCAAGGCATCTAAGTTGATAAGAAAATTTCCGTTTTCATCGCTATAGCTTTGTGCCAAAACCACGCCATTTGCGTCAGAAACAATAGTTTTTGCATTTGGCTCATCGCTTGTGCCTTTTATGGTAGTGCTATTTACCACTGCTTCATCTGTGGCTAATATATGTTCGATATCATCGATAATAACCAAAGGTGCTTCATTTGGTGTTGGATCGGCAGAAGCGACAAAGCTTTTTTCTAATTTATCGCCAAAAATACTTAAGGCTTCAGCACTAATTTTATCCCCGTCTTGAATTTTATCTCCAAGTATTTCAAAATCAAATTTGCCATTTTCATCGGCAAAAGTTCTGGCGATTTCTTTGCCTTGCGAATCTTTGACACGGATTAAAATATTTTCAAAGACATTATTAATATTTGTATCTTTGATGCTTACAAGACCAGAAATTACGCTTTTATCGATATTGGCGTCGTTATCATCATCTTTTAAATAAACATCATAGTCCAAAGCTCCTAATGAAATGCTAGGTTGGTAAGCCATATTCTGTGCCTCAACCTCTATCGTTTTCTCGCTTACTATGCCACTTGCACTTGTAGCACTTATATTTATCTTTTCGCCCGGATACAGCTTGGCTACATTAAGTTCAAATGAATCTATATCGCTTGTAGTTGTGCCTATTAGTTCATTAGCCTCGTTTGTAATGTTTATGGTTACATTTGGCTCACTAACTTGACCTCTAATAATAGCCATATCAGGTATACCGTCTGCTATATAAGTTGTATCAGCATGTGTGATATAAATGTCACCAAATTCAACTACTGTAGCTTGGGTTCCGGTATGCTCCAAGGCAGCTACAACAAAACTGCTATCTACTTTGTTGTGACCTTCATCTATAACTGTTGCAAAAACTTCGGTATTTTCATTTACCGCTTTTATCTCTGCTTCAAAATAACCATCAGAATCAGGATATGCACTACCTAGCTCGTTACCCTCGGCATCTGTAAAAGTGATAGTAGAAAATACATTTGTCCTACCTTTTACGATAGTAAGTTCTGGGATATTGTCTGCAATATCGCTAGTATCTATGCTAAGAACAGAATCTAAGTGAATATAAGAAGGTGGAACAGGGCAAGGACGTTCTATAATTGGAGCTTGCTCTGTATCCGAACCTTCATTACCAGCTTTATCGATTACTGTTGCTATTGCTTTTGCACCAGGATTTATTGGATTTACATCAAATTCGAAGTTGCCTTCATCATCAGTTGTGCCTCTGCCAAGTTCTTTGCCATCAGAATCGCTTACAATAACTAAAGCATTTGGCTCATCACTATAACCTCTTATTATAGTTTTTTCTGGTATATCATCGATTAGTTCGCTAGTATCAACTGGAGTAACTTCTGCAAGTTCAACCATTGGCGGGGTTTTATCATCATAAGTCAATGGACCAGCTATTTTAGTATCTTCGCCTTTGTTGCCTGCTTTATCGATTAGCGTTACTGTTACTTCTGTGCCAGAATTTACTGGATCTACATCAAATTCGAAGTTGCCTTCATCATCAGTTGTGCCTCTACCAAGTTCTTTGCCATTAGAATCGCTTACAACAACTAAAGCATTTGGCTCATCACTTGCACCTTTGACTGTAGTTTTATCTACTTTGCCGTCCGCTCTTGCGTCAATATCTACTGGAATAACTTCTGTAAGTTCAACAACTGGTGAAGTATCAGGGATGAACCAATCATAAAAAAATTTCTCTGTATCCAAACCTTTATTACCAGCTTTATCGATTACCGTTGCTGTTACATATTCTCCCAACTCTACCAAACCTGCTTCAAATTTAAATTTACCCTCATCATCAGTTGTGCCTCTACCAAGTTCTTTACCATTAGAATCGCTTACAACAACTAAAGCATTTGGCTCATCACTTGCGCCTTCAACGATAATATTTTTTATAGTGCCTCTTGTCTCATCAGCATATACTGGAATTATCTCCATAAGATCAACCATTGGCGAAGTATCGTCTCTGTAAATTTCTTTTGTATCACTACCCTTATTGCCTTCATTGTTAAGAACAGTCGCTATTACATGCGTATCTGTTAAATCTACCCTGTCTACATAAAAATCAAATTTACCGTCTTTATCGGTCGTGCCTTCACCTAATAGATTGCCGTCTTGATCGGTGATAATAACCAAAGCATTTTTAGCATCGCTTACGCCTTTAACATTGGTTTTATATGTGTCACCGTCAAAATAAACAAGCTCGGCTTCATAAAGATCAACACTAGGTGCTTTATCGCCACTAGGTGCAATTTCAAGAAAATCAACAGCACTCATCAAATCTCCAGCATAAACAGCGTCCATGCCTTTTAAAGTCTCGACTATAACCTTGTCTGCAACATCAACATCAAAAATTTTAAAGCCAAAATCTCCGTTTTCATCGATATTGCCAATGCCTAACTCATCGCCGTTAGCATTTCTTACGACAAGAACTGTATTATCAGAGATATATTCAGCCTTTACGTTGCCTCTAATCCATGCAAAATCAGCCTTTTTATCGCCGTTTGTATCTACAGGGCTAAGGTCTGTAATATTAATTTTTGCTGGATAAAGCCTTTGTATGGTAGGATTTTGAGTATAATATATAAACTCGCCGTCCAGAGCTGCAATATTTTCATCAACGCCGACATTTCCAGCCTTATCGCTAACACTGACTGTAAATTTATCGCCCGGATTCAAACCCAAAGTTTGAATATCAAAATTTCCGTTTTCATCAGTTTTGCCCTTGCCAAGAACATCACCTTCATCATTTGTAATGACAACATCTGTATTTATTTCGTTACTTTTGCCTTTTATTTGTATGCGATTATTATTATTTGCCATATCGTCAGTATCGAAATTTGAAATGCTAAGCACATCTACGATAGGCGGAGTTTCGTCAGCAAAATTTGTTTCACCAACAACAGCGTTTATTTGAGTGCCGACATAACTTCCAGCAAAAACTCTCAAATCATCACCCACACTCAAAGTTTTTGTACTTTCTAGCTCAAAATTTCCGTTTTTATCTGTTGTTCCCTCTGCGATGATTTGATTGTTTTTATCAAGCACATAAACCGTAGTATCGATAGAATTTGTACTACCTTTTATAAGTGCTATCTCGTTCATATCAGAAGTATATTCTTTGCCATCAAGGCTAGTAATAGATATTAAACTCGCTTTTGTTTGATGGCCAAAAATGTCTGCACAAAGAGGCATTGAACTTCCCAATGAAATGCTATCGACAATATCATCGCCCATATCGCCACTAGTTACTATATGCACATTTTCAAAAAAACCTAATTTATTGCTATCAATAGCAAAAGCAAAATCGCCTTTTTCATCGGCTTTGCCATAACCAAGTTCATTGCCATCGTCATCATATACGCTAACTCTTTCGCCACTATAACCAGTATTGCCCTTGACAAAAATGATATCTGGTATCGTATCGACAGGTTTACTAGTATCTAGTAAGTCTACTCGTGCGTCTAATCTCGGATATTCAAGATCATCGCTGTCGTTTATAACTTCGTCTTGCATTAACTCTCCTTAAAAAAAGTTTATACGCAATAGTATCAAATTTAAACTTAACATTTAAAAAAATTTAAAGCTTTTGTTTAACATTTAATACTTATAATTTTAAACCCTAATATAACTATATTAGAACATTTAATTACTAGAATTTGTAACCAAATTCAAACCAAACAGATCTACCGGTTTCATAAATAACCTCTGTTTGAGTTATGGTGCCTGTTTTGCTGCTTGAACTATAACTTGCAGTAGTTTTATTGCGTTTATTTAACAAATTATATATGTCAATATTAAAGAAAAGTTTATTATCTTTATAAACTTTATATTCAGCACCTACTTGCATATCCCAAGTAAATTTTGATGGGATATTAAAGGCTTTATAACTTTTTACTTCGTCTTGGTCGATATTAAAATCCGCACCAGTATAATTAACCGAATAATCTATCGCATGTTTTTTATATGACGAAACCCAAGAAAAAAGGTTGCTTAAATGCCAATTTCCGCCAAGCATATTAAATTCGTGAAAAGTGCTTAATTTTATGCTATATGGTTTGTTGAAATTTTCAGCTGGCTTTTCGCTCCATCTTATGAGTTCTCCGTCCCACAATACACGATAATCATCCGCTTCTTCTTGGCTTAAACTATCTGTATAGTCTTCTTTATTGCGTTTAGTTTTAGAGTAAGTAAAGGCTAAATTAAATGAATTATCTATATTAGCAAATCTATATGGCTCAATATTTTTCAAATTCAATGTAAATATATCTGTTTCGCTCTTTCCACCATTTGTATAAACAGAGTAGTTTGTTGTATATCCATCTACTTCGTTTAAATTTTCAACCTTTCTACTAGAAAGTATAACTTCGTTACGCCCCTTACGATGAATATATTTTCCATTTAAATTTAAATTATAAATATCCTGACTAAAACCAAGCATAAGCTCATCACTATATGGATTTTTTAGTTTACTTAGCATATAAGATTTATCTTCGCTAGGCACGCGACAATTATAATTTTTATTGCCATTAGCGTCTATATAATAGTATTTTGTCAAAGTTTGGGCTTTGCCTTTTTTTAGATTTGACTTGCTTGAATATATATCTTTTGATACACTTTCACTGCCTGTGCAAACCGGTCCATTTAGTACGCTTTCCCAACTAACATCTGGGCTATCTCTATGAAGCGTGGTGTTTAAAGTATTCATCATTTCTCTAAATGCTGTCATATAAAGCGTTCTGCCATAATATCTATTTGCACCAGCACTTAAATGAGTTGAAAATTCTGGATGATTTTCGTTCCATGCAAAAGAATAATCAACAAAAAGTCGTGGTGAAAACAAATGCTCTTTATTAAAATCCTCATAATCATAACGAATACCCGGTCTAACATACAAATTTCCTGCCGAAGCAAGATCTATATCTATGCCATCCTCAAGGAAAAGTCCTAGTTTTTTATCCGTGATATTAACTTGTTTTGTACCATCGTAATGCTCAACTTTGCGGATATAATTACCATATTTCCATTTAAGCATTTTATTTTCTTGAACTACTTTTTTACCATTTTTATCTACATAATTTAAATAACTACTAGGACCTACATATTCGCCAGTGTAAGGATTGACAAATTCCACTACATCAAATATATCCATACCATGGGTATAATCCCTAGTAACACCTAACCAACCCGGATCATAAGTGGCAGACGGATCACACCATAAAGTATTGCCAGATGCTTTGCAAGCGGCTTGTTGCTCGGCCGTCATAGGATAAGCATTGTTTGTATTTTCTCTATAAAAATTTGCATTTGAATATTTAAATTTTACTTTTGCAAGCGTAAATTCTATACCTGTTTTAAATGTATGCGTGGTATTTGCAAATTTATAAGGTTCAAATTCTTGAACAAATTTTTGAGAAAAATTTTGCTGAGTAGATTTACTCGGCACTGGACCACCTTCAACAGTACCTTCTTCTTCCCTGCCCCAATGAGCATTATCACTAATCATAAAAAAACGGTAATAATCACTATATCCATGTGCTGTTTTACTATCTTGCGAGTAAGTATAACTCGTGGTAGATTTTAAATGTCCAAGCGCATTATCCCAATCAGTTTCAAAAGACGCTATATGTCCGCCATGATCTGTTGAATAACTCGAATTTTTAGATCCTGTCATAAAACGCCAGTCTTTATCTGGTGCATAAGTATAGCTAAGAGCAAATCTCAAAGCGTCACTAAAATCATAAAAAACTTTTGTAAAAATATTTAATTGCTCTTCTTTACGTTTACGTTTTTCGTTAAGTTTTTCAACGCTATCATAAGGCGTAATTGCAGTATAACCTTTTGAATTATACGGATTGAAAGAGTTTACTTGTATAGGCATATAGCTTATATTTTTATTGATCTGTGATACAAAACTAAGTTTATCGTTTATCTTGCCTTCTGCAACTAATTTAATTTTATGTTTTTCAAATTCTGGAGTATCATAATAACGATATATATCGTTGCCAGTACCAGTACGCGTAAGATAATCATCTTTATCATCTAAATAATAGTGTGTCAAGCTGTGCGGCCAACCCTTTGCAGCGTTCCCATTAGTATAACCGTAACTAATTTTCAAACCAAAATCCTTAGTTGGTTTTTTGGTTTTAGCATCTATCACACCGCCGGTAAATCCACCATATTCGGCACCTGCATTTGAATCGATTACAGTAATAGAATCAAGCAAATCAGTATCTAAGGCAAAACCTTGGCTACGACCACTAGCTTTATTAGCAAGTTGATTTGGATTTGTAGCAAAATTTTCATAAGCTGGATCAAGGTCGTTATTGAAATTTACGCCATCTATCAAAAAATTATTTTGATAATGTTGTCCGCCTGAAATGCTAATTTTAGCAGGACTTATAACACCCGGATTTGTTGATTGGTTTTGAGTATTATCAAACT
>JAILCJ010000100.1 GCA_024680445.1 Campylobacter sp. | reverse complement strand
CTCATAGGCAATTTTAGCTATAATCAGCCAATTTTTTTAGAAAGACGGGTTTAATATGAGTTTTCTTGATATATTTTCAAGCATTAGAAAGACACAAGCAAGTCCAAGCGAAGCACCATCTCACTGGGTCAAATGCGATGGTTGTCACTCGCTTATTTATCATAAAGAAGTTCAAGCAAATTTTAATGTCTGTCCAAAATGTGCTTATCATATGCGTCTAAAACCATTAGATCGTATAAAATTGCTTTGTGATGAAGATAGTTTTGTCGAATTTGATAGCACTTTAAGACCTGTCGACCCACTAAAATTTGTTGATAAAAAATCATATAAAAAAAGAATTCAAGAAAACGAACAAAAAACCGGTAGAACTAGTGCAGTTATCTGTGGCGAAGGCAAATGCAATGGCTTAGAAATAGAACTTGTAGTATTTGACTTTGCTTTCATGGGCGGTTCGCTTTCATCAGTCGAAGGCGAAAAAATCGTTCGTGCCATAAAAAGGGCGGTACAAAAAGGCAACGCTCTCGTTATAGTTAGTGCTTCTGGTGGCGCTAGGATGCAAGAAAGCACATTTTCGCTAATGCAAATGTCAAAAACTTCTGCCGCTTTAAAACTTCTCGATGAAGCAAAATTGCCTTTCATATCTATATTGACCGATCCAACCATGGGCGGAGTTTCGGCATCTTTTGCGTGGCTTGGTGATATCATCATAGCAGAGCCCGGTGCCTTGGTAGGTTTTGCGGGACAAAGAGTCATCAAGCAAACCATAGGTTCAGACTTGCCAGATGGTTTTCAAAGGTCAGAATTTTTGCTCGAACATGGACTTATAGATGCTATCGTGCCACGAAATGAACACAAAAAATTTATTTCTGATATGCTTAATATTTTGCTAAAAGGCAAAAAATAAGTGGATATCAATGTTTATAGCATACAAAAATCAAGCAACGATAATTTTGATAACGAGATAAAAGGCTATGCAAAAATGGCTTTAAAATTTGCCAAGATAAAAGACTTGGTTTTTTTTAATGACAAGATAGCAAAAGCCCAAAATTTAGGACGCAACGAGGCATTAAAAGCCTATGATGAACTTTACTTTTCGTATATGAATCAAGGTTATAATGTCGTGCTAGACGAAAAAGGCAAAAGCCTTGACAGCTTAGAATTTGCAAAAATTTTCGAGCTAAATTCTCGGATAAATTTTTTTATCGGTGGGGCTTATGGATTAAGCGAAAAAATTAAACAAAAAGCCGATATATGCGTGTCTTTGTCCGCCATGACCATGGCTCATAAGATAGCAAAACTTATGCTTTTTGAACAAATTTTTAGGGGACTTTGCATAAAAGCTGGTCATCCATATCACAAATAAGGGTTTAAATGAACGACAAAGACTTATCTTATTTCAAAAATTTGCTTTTAACTAGAAAAGCACAAATTCTAAAAAATTTAGCAGACGCCACCAACGAAGCTGGGGCAAGAAGGGATTGTGGAGCAGTTGACGAAGCGGACATAGCGTCCATAAGTTCAGACGAATTGATCGGTCAATCAATTTCAGCACAACAACAAACCGAACTTGCAGAGATAGAAACTTCACTTAAAAAGATAGAGGATAAAACTTACGGAATTTGCGAAATGTGCGAAGAAGATATCGCAATGGCACGCATGAAAGCTAAACCACATGCAAAGTATTGTATAATTTGCCGCGAAATAGTTGAAAAAACTCAAAGATAAGGGAGCAAAGATGGGAACAAGAAAATTTGTAGTGTATTCACTTATTTACCTAATTTTGGTCGTCGTGAGCGTTTATGTCTTAGACAATAGCACATATACCTTAAATTTGCTTGGTTTCTCGCTAACGCAACCAGTTGCGATTTGGATAGCTTTGCCGATAGTGATTTTTGTCTTGCTTACCATAGCTCACATGCTTTATCATAGCCTTGCTTACTACAAATTTAAGCGAAATATCAAAAAAGACACTTCACTTTATAACGACATGGCAAAAGAAATTTTACTAGGACTTCCGAGCAACAAAGACTTTAAAAGCGATCTTTTTAAGACTTCAAGCGGTATTACAAAAGTTCTTTCGCCTTGGGGACTTTATGCAGAAAATAGCGTAGATAACGAGAATCTTGCAAACATCATAAATGTCGTAAGAAATGTCAAAAAAGGCGAAGTTAGCGATCTTAAAAAATTCAAACTCCCAAAAGATAATCCACTTTTTATTCAAAACGAGATAAATAAAATTCAAAATGAAGCGGATTATTATTTACAAATCCTAAAAGACGCTACAAACAGCGATAAACTCAAAAATGTAGCCTATGAAAAACTATTAAAAGTCGGCGATTTTGCCGATATCAAACGTTATGGCTATGCAAAACTAAATTCAGACGAGATCATGGGACTTATCAAACGTTATGTAAATGATGAGCTTAGCATAAGTGGCGATGAAATGTTTGATCTTTTAAATCAAGATAAAATTTCAAAAGAACAGTATCTAGACGCCGCGATAATGCTTCAAAACAAACTCACACCAGACGGCTATAAAACGATATTTGAAAAGCTAAAAGGCATACACGCTGACGCCGATGAGGCATGGGTATATGCACTTTATGAGCTTGGACTCATAGACGAGCTAAGAGAAGCCCTAAATAACAGCGATCCGGACGAATTTACAAAGATAAAAACCTTATTATTTTTGCGAGATAACTCTAAAACTACATCGTCATCTTTATTTTATAAATGATAAATTTTGACGCTAAACCGCTATTTTTAGCACCTTTGGCAGGTTTTTCTGACCTGCCACTAAGAAATGTGGTTAAAAATTTCGGCTGCGATGTTACCACTAGCGAGATGATAAGTGCAAATGCCTTGGTTTACGATAGTTCAAAAAGCCGAGAAATGCTTAAAAAATCACCAAATGAAAAGCCTTTTATAGTCCAAATAGCAGGCTCAAATCCGCAAATCATCAAAAAAGCCATTTTGCTTTTAAACGAAGTCGAGGGCATAGACGGGATAGATCTAAACTGCGGTTGTCCAGTGCCAAAAGTCGTTCGTCAAAATGCCGGTTCTGCCTTGCTTAAAAATCTTGATTTGCTAAAAGAAATTTTAGAAACTATAAAACAAAATTCAAACAAATTATTAACTTCTGCAAAAATCAGACTAGGTTTTGACAGCAAAATTCACTGCCAGATCGCTAAAATTTGTCAAGACTGCGAACTTGACTACATAGCCGTTCATGGGCGAACCAGAGCCGGTGGATACAGTGCTAAGGTTGATTATGATGCGATAGGCGAGGTCAAAGCCAGTGTTAAAATTCCTGTTATCGCAAACGGAGACATAAATTCTCAAAATGCAAATGAAATCTTAACAAAAACTAATGCCGATGGCTTAATGATAGGACGAGCCAGCATAGGCAATCCATGGATTTTTAGTGAGATAAAAAACGGCAAAACCGCAAGCAAAGAGCTTAAAAAACAAATCATCTTGGCACATTTTGACGCCATGATAGAACATTATGGCGAAAAAGGGGTGGCGATTTTTCGCAAACATTTACATCAATACAGCAAACATCAAGCCGACGCAACCGCATTTAGAGACGAGATAAATCGTATAGATGAGATAGGTAAATTTCGCCAAAAAATAGTGGATTTTTTCTAAAAATCTTTGAAATTTGCTTTAAATTTTTTGCTTTTTTATCAAATTTGGACTATAAATTTGATTTTTTAAATGATAAATATATCAAATTTGGCTTTGTTTTTTGAATAAAGTTTTAAAATCGAGCAAAAATTTTATGCTCTTGTGAGCAAAAGTGAGTTTTAAAAAGGCGATTTTTAGATATTTAAAGGCAAAATTGGCAAAATTTAGACTTTTTATAAAGCTATATTTTTGTAAAATCTAGATTTTCTTAGCTTATTTTTCAAAAATGGTGGCGATATTTTAAAAAACTAAATAAGCAAGGTTTAAAATGCCAAAAAAGGCGAAATTTCAAAGGGTTAATGTTTGCAAGGTTACATTTTAAGAGTGCAAAAAGTCAAAGAAGAGGATTTGTTAGTTTTTATCCTAAGTACGGACATTTTGCTTAAAACTTACCGATTTTATGGGGCTAGGCACCCAAGCATAATGGTTGGCAACAAGATAGATTTTGAGCTTGTAAAAAATGTAAATTTTCTCCCTCAGCTGCGAAATGTCATGCATCTAGGTTTTAAATGGCAAACAAACCGCCAACGCGTCATCATCTGGCAAAATTTTATACGACTGCTTTATGCGCATTTGCGTGATGCGGGCGAACTTGACGAGATATATTTTAACGAACTTGACGCCATGACGCATAAATTTGGCTTGCAAAACCCCAAAAGACTCATCATCGAAACTTATACGAAAATTCTCGCCCACGAAGGAAGACTGCATGATGATTTTGAGTGTTTTTTGTGCGATGAACCCATAGCAAATGAGCTTTGTTTAGCTCGTGGTTTTTTACCCGCCCACACCCACTGCCTAGGGCATAATAGCTTTGATGCCTTGCTTATCAAAACGCTTTTTAAAAATAAATCTTGCGTTTGGCTAAACGACGAACAAGTAGATAAACTTTATCAAATCGTCTGTGAAGGTTTCTAGACTTAAACGCTTTTATCTTTAACGATTTTAAGTATTTTTCTTTGCAATTTTAAGTGTTTTTTGTAGTTTTCAAATGCTTTTTCATAGCTAGCTATCCAAAACCAAAAAAGCAATCAGGCATGTTTGATAATGCCAAATTTGGTGCAAGTTTACGGATTTGCAAAATCAAATTTGATAATTTAAAAAAGTAAATTTGATAAAACATTGCGGATTTTTAAAACCAAATTTGATAATTCCAAGTCAAATTTGATAATCCAAAAATCCAAAAAGCAATCAGGCATATTTTACAAGGCTAAATTTGGTTTAAAATTTCGAATTTACAAAATCAAATTTGATAGTTTTAGGTTCAAATTTGATGAAATATTGCGAATTTTCAAAACCAAATTTGATAATTTAAAAAAGCAAATTTGATAAAACATTGCAGATTTTTAAAACCAAATTTGATATTTCTTAGTGTGCCAAAAATCAAATTTGATGTAGCTTTTCGGATTTGCAAAACCAAATTTGATAATTTAAAACCAAATTTGATAATCCAAAATCCAAAGAATAGTTAGAGTCAAATTTGATAAAGCCAAATTTGGTGCAAGTTTACGAATTTGCAAAATCAAATTTGATAGTTTTAGGTTCAAATTTGATGAAAATTTGCGAATTTGCAAAATCAAATTTGATAATTTTAAAAAGCAAATTTGATGAAACATTGCGGATTTTCAAAATCAAATTTGATAATTTAAAACCAAATTTGATAATCCAAAAATCCAAAGAGTAATCAGGCATATTTGACAAGGCTAAATTTGGTCTAAAATTGCGAATTTACAACATCAAATTTGATAATTTAAAAAAGCAAAATTGATAAAACATTGCGAATTTTCTAAAGCAAATTT
>JAILCJ010000096.1 GCA_024680445.1 Campylobacter sp. | reverse complement strand
TATATTTTTAAGCTAAAAAATAAGAATTTTTGCGTATTATTATAATTTAATATGCGAAAAGGCTTATTTTTGAACGAAAAATTCTTTAAAATTTTGTTTTTTATACTCATAGTCACCTTGGGTGTTTACTATGCTTATCCAACCGAACTTAACGAAATTCAACGCCTTGCCTATCTTAAAAGTTTTGGAGTTACACTTGGTCTTACCTTTGGTGGCATACTTATAGGTGTAGCTTGCGGTTTTACTCTGGCATTTTTAAGATTTTTAAATATCAAAGTTATAAATTTTTTCATAGAAGAATACATAGATATTTTGCGTGGGACGCCTGTTATCTTGCAACTTCTTATCTTTTCTGTCGTGATTTTTGCGGCATGGAGCGATAACTTTTATGTAGCACTCATAGCCCTTGGCTTAAACAGTTCAGCCTATGTTGCCGAAATCGTTCGTAGCGGTATAAACAGCGTCGATCGCGGTCAAATGGAGGCTGCTCGTGCCATGGGTTTAAACTATTATGTTTCCATGCGTGAAATCATCTTGCCACAAGCCACTAAAAATATCTTACCAGCTTTGGCAAACGAATTTATCTCACTTTTTAAAGAAACTTCCGTTGTTGGCTATATAAGCGTTATAGACATTACCATGCAAAGTAAAAGCCTTCAAGCAGTGTTTTACAACCCAAAACCAGTGATTTTTACCGGCATAGTCTATTATGTAAGTGTGAAGTTTTTTTCACTCTTGGTTAAATTGCTAGAAAAGAGACTAAATCGCCATGATTAGTGTTAGAAATTTATCCAAAAGCTTCGGTGATTTGGTAGTTTTAAAAGATATAAATGTTGATATAAAAAAAGGCGAAGTTGTCGCTATCATAGGGCCAAGCGGTAGCGGTAAAAGCACATTTTTACGCTGTATAAATCGCTTAGAAGAGCCAAGTAACGGTTCTATCATGATAAATGGAAAAAATATACTAGATCCAAAAGCCGATATTAACAAAATTCGTCAAAAAATCTCCATGGTTTTTCAGCATTTTAACCTTTTTGCGAACAAAGATGTTTTAACAAATTTGACCCTAGCACCGATAAAAGCGGGAATTTTAAATAAAAAAGAAGCAGAAAAAAGGGCTGATGCATTATTAAAAAGAGTTGGTTTATTTGATAAAAAATATGTCTTTCCGCATAAGCTTTCTGGCGGTCAAAAACAAAGAATCGCCATAGCTAGAAGCCTTGCAATGAATCCAGATGTTATACTTTTTGATGAGCCAACTTCGGCACTAGATCCTGAAATGATAGGCGAGGTGCTTGGCATAATGAAACAGGTTGCAAAAGACGGCATGACTATGCTTGTCGTTACGCATGAAATGGGCTTTGCTAGAAATGTTGCGAATAGAATTTTATTTATGGATAGTGGAGTTATTAGCGTTGATGATAGCCCAAAAAATGTCTTTGAAAATCCTAAAAACGAGCGTTTGAAGGAATTTTTAAACAGAGTGTTGAATCACTAATCTTTATAAAAGGAGAAAAGTATGTTGAAAAAACTACTTACAGTTGTGTTAGCCTTGGTATTTTTAAGTGCTTGCGGCGAAAAAAAGGAAGATGACGGTACCATAAAAATTGGTATGAGCATGGACTACCCACCTTTTGATTTTCGCGATAGCGCTAACAATCCGAGTGGTTTTGATGTTGATTTGCTTGCTGAACTTGCAAAAAGAGTTGATAATTTTAAGTATGAACTTATAAATATCAGTTTTGATGGACTTATTCCAGCCCTAAAAGCTGGTAAAATAGACGCTATCGTAAGCATGATGAGTGCGACAGACGATAGAAGGGCTTCGGTTGATTTTACAGATCCATATTATTTTGGCGAAACGATTTATATAGCCAAAAAAACCGCAGCACACGATCGTTTCAAACTTGAAGGTTTGAAAATCGGTTATCAAATCGGCACTGTTCAAGAAAAGGCTGCAAAAGAGTTAAAAGGCGTCGAGATAGTGCCATTTGACGCACCTGTAACTGCTATCCAATCCCTAAAAGTCGGTAAGATCGATGTAGTGATGACAGATGCCCCTGTTGGTATAAATTTTATGAAGGAAAACGATGATATTTCTAGTTTTTACATAGAACCAGACGGTAGCGAGGGCATATCTATGGCATTTAACAAAGACAAATACATAGCTTTAATAGTTAAAATAAACAAAGCCTTAGCGGATATGAAAAAAGACGGCACCCTAGATCAAATCGCCAAAAAATACGAACTCAAACAATGATTCGTTATCAAATTTGCCCTAAATTTTTGGGGCAAATTTGAGTAAATTTTCGCTTACAAAATTTTATCGCAAAAACGATAACTGCATTTTAAGCCAAAAATGGCAAAATTTCAAAAATTTTTTAGCAAGGTAGTAAATGAAAAAAAATATTTTAATCATTGCAGGATCCGATTCTATCGGCGGTGCAGGCATACAAGCCGATATAAAAACTTGCGAGGCTTTTGCTTGTCATAGCACCACAGCCATAGCTGCAATAACGGCTCAAAATACCAAAGGTGTTAGCGAGGTTTTTGCGATCTCGCCCGAGCTTTTAAACGCTCAAATCGAAATGATACAAGCCGAACTTGACATACACGCCATAAAAATCGGTATGCTTTTTAATCAAGAGCTTATCGCTTGCGTCAAATCGTGGCTTTTAAAATTTAAACAAAAAAATATCCCCATAGTCTTAGATCCGGTTTGTGTCGCAAAGTCCGGAGCCAAACTGCTAGAAAGCAACGCTTTATACGAGTTAAAAACGCTTTTGTCTTTTGCCACTATCGCCACGCCAAATAGCTCAGAAGCCGAAATTTTAGGGCTTGATTTGCAAAATCCCCCTTGCGATATTTTGCTAAAACGAACCAAGATAGATACAATGTGTCAAGACACACTTTATAGCATGGACGGCAAGGTTAAAAATTTCGCCCAAACACTTGCCCAACCTGAAATCATGCACGGTGCTGGTTGTAGTTTTTCATCTGCCCTTGCTTGCGGATTAGCAAATTCCCTTAGCCTTGACGAGGCTATAACAAATGCCAAAGAATTTATCCACAACGCCATAAGCAAAGCCCATATCAGCAAATTTGGCAAATGCCTTTTAAATCACAAAGAGGCTAGAATTTAGGTCAAAAATGAGTGAAATTTACGCACTTAGTGACGATATTTTAAGCCCAGATGAGCTTATCTTGCAACACGCAAAGCAGATTTTACAAAGCGGAGTTAAGCTTTATCAGTATAGAAATAAGGGCGTGAAAAATCCCGATATCGCCAAAAAGCTTTTAGAACTTTGCCATAATTTTGGAGCCAAATTTATAGTAAATGATGATGTAAATTTTGCCAAATTTATAGGTGCAAACTGCGTTCATATCGGCAAAGATGACGCAGATATCCAAACAGCAAGAGAGATTTTAGGCAAAAAGGCTTTTATAGGGGTGAGTTGCTATGATGATATAAATTTAGCCCTAAACGCGCAAAAAATGGGTGCAAGTTATGTAGCTTTTGGTGCCATGTTTGCGAGCAAAACCAAGCCAGACGCCAAACTTGCACACTTGCAAACTCTAAGTTTAGCTAAGCAAAATTTGCAAATTCCAGTTTGTGCCATAGGCGGGATAAATGCCTCAAATATCAAAGAAATTTCAAAAATCGGAGTTGATTATATCGCGGTAGTTAGGGCTATTTACGAGCCAAAAAGCATAAGCGAAAATATAGCAAATTTACAAAAAGCCATGCTTTAAGGCGACTTGTCAAAATTTTTGGCTTAAATTTGATAATTAAAGGATAAAATTGTTATTTATCTATATAAACGGCTTCGTGCTTTGCCTTTCTTTGATAGTTGCTATCGGTGCCCAAAATCTTTTTATCATAGAGCAAGGCTTGGCGAAAAATCACATTTTTTGGGTCTGTTTGATTTCATTTTTGGGCGATTGTTTGATAATCGCTCTCGGAGTTTTTGGGATCGGATCCGTGGTGATAGAAAGTAAATATTTTATCATGGGTCTTGGACTTGTTGGGATAATTTTTTTGCTATATTACGGTGCAAGTAGCCTAAAATCAGCGATTAAAGGCACAAATTTCGCCAAAATTTCACAAGCCAAAAACACGAGTTTAAAGCAAACCGTGCTAAAAAGTGCCGCCCTAAGCTTGCTAAATCCCCATGTTTACATCGACGCCTTCGTCATCATCGGTGCCTTTTCGATAAATTTTTCAAACACCGCACAAATAGCATTTTATTTTGGAGCCATCACCGCATCTTTTCTTTGGTTTTTCTCACTCGGATACATCTGCAAAGCACTTTCAAGATTTTTCACAAATCCCAAAATATGGCGAATCTTGGACTTTTGCGTAGCCTTGATGATGTTGTATTTGGCATATTTGCTAATGATGTTTGTGTTAAAGTAAAAAATGCATATTTTTTAGAAATTTTATTTAGTTTTATCATCAAATTTGCTTTTTTAAATTTGCTTTTTTATCATCAAATTTGCTTTTGTAAATTATCAAATTTGATTTGGGTTCGGCTACTCTGTGGATTTTTTGCCTTATCAAATTTGGTTTTGCGAATCATCAAATTTGATTTTGTAAATTATCAAATTTGATTTGGGTTCGGCTACTCTGTGGATTTTTACAGAGCTGCGCCATGCTGGGGAAATCCCCGGCGGAGATCCTGACCCGCACCAACGACGCCATCTGCGCCAACAACGAAGAGGAGA
>JAILCJ010000063.1 GCA_024680445.1 Campylobacter sp. | reverse complement strand
AGAAAGGATTAAATTTAATGAGATAAAAAGGGTGATGAGTTGCTTTGTAAATTTCATTAAATTTGTTAGTTCCTTTCATCAAATTTGTTTTTTTAAATATTTCATCAATAAATTTCCCCTGTTTCTTTATCCACCCAGCGTATGCCAGGGCAGTCTATATACCAAAACTGAGCGTATATCTCATCATCTGAATCTTTCCCTCCTCTAAGCCACCTTAAATTGTCAGGAAAAACGCTCCTAATATATTCTATCATTTCATCAGAGCTTACATCCCAAAAAGCGTCTTTTTCTCTAGCTATTTTTTTAATAGTGGTATTGTAAGTTTTTGTTTTTTTATCATAAAAGCAATCCGGCGTGATAGCCAAAATCAGTCCTTTATCTATCAAACCTTTAAAAACTGCTAAAAAAATTTCAGCATTTTTTTCATAACTAATTTTTTTGTCCCAATTTTTTTCTGATAATTCTTCTCCCCAATAATACAAAGAATCCACAAAGCATCCAAAATTTTCATCGTATGCATTTTTTATTTGTTCATCGCTTAATTGAATTTTATTCATAATTTTTCCCTTATTTAAATTTTATTTCTATTTTATGTTTCATATTTGGCATATCTAAAATTTCCACAGTCCACCTTGGCTTAATCCCATCTCTTAATGAGCTTGTAGAAAAATTTCTAATATTTATTTTACCAAAATCTGTTTTTACTACGTAATTCTTACCTTTTCCTTTTACATTAGTAGGCTTAATATGTTCTATTTTTTTGATATCTATGCCAGATAAATCTGAAACAAATTGTTTAACAGCTTTTTGTAAATCAGAGCCTTTTAAGGCCTTACTATCTAAAATCCTAGCTTTATCTTGCTTTGTTCCGACCTCTTTTAGTTTGTGACCACCTATGTCTATTTCTTTGATTTTTCTATCAAATAACTTTTGAATTTGTTCTATATGTGTTTGTTGATTCGATACTACATTTGTCGCACTATCTTTTGTCTTGCCAGTATTGTTTATAAAACTATCGTATGCTTTATTTGCATTGCCTACATTTCTTGCGCCTTTGATAAGTGCATATGGTCCAGCTATAGCTAAATCTACACCAAACCCAGCTGTAGTATCAGATAATTGCTTAATTATTGGTTTTTGATCTTCTTGTGAATAATCTATATAAAATATATCTTTTGCCATATAATCAGAAAATATATCTTTTGCTCCACCAAATAGTGCATTTTTTACTTCATCGCTCAACATAGAAACACAAGTTTTTACTACGCCTTGTGTTGCAAGTTGTGTTACTAGTATGGCAGTGGCTGCATTTTTTTCACCAACTATATCGACTATGGAATTTATAGCCTCTGCTCCATCTATTAAATATTGGGCAATATCTTTATGTAATTTTGAGTTTGTTACTGTTATTTCTGATAAATGTATTATTTGTGTTTGTTGTATATTTTTGGCAATTTTTTCTTTATTATTATAAGCATTTACTAATTCTAAAACTTTTTCATTATTAAGAACTTTGTTTATATCATCATCACTTACGCCCTTATCTTTTAATGCTTGTTTCAAAGATGCTTCTAATTTGTTTTTTAAAATTTGATTTATTTGTTCTTGGCTAAGCTTATCTGTGGTTTTATCTTTTACAAATCTATTAAAATCATCTAATTTATCTACTACATATTCATATTCTTGTTTTATTTGTTTCCTGCCCTCTTTGCTGAGCAGTCTTGTATCTATACTAGCATTTATGTTTGAGCTTATGTTTGTGTTGTATAGATCTTTTTGGGTTTTATCTGTATCTCTGTTTAGTCTATTTGGGTCATCTGAATTTTCTTTGTCTGAAATTTCTAGATTTCCATTTCCTATGGTGGCTAGGGTTTTAGAAGTGCTATAAGATAAATTTTTATTGTTTGTATAATCTAAGCTTGTTATCGTAGATTTTTTATCAGTAATTTTTGTTTGATCTTTGTTTGCAGAATTTAAGGCTATATTTGCGGCTAATATTAAATTTGTTCCTTTGGTATAGCTTGTATTTGCTAGGTTTTCATAACTTAGGGTTTTGGTTTTGAGATTTAAATCACCATTGTCTATGAAATTTCCATTTTCATCATAGTCTATGGCTGCTATAAGTGAGCCTTTTAGTTGGGTGTTATCTTTGACATTTATATTTACTTTGTTTGCTGTTATTTGGCTTAGTACTGTTTGTTTAGTTATGGTGTTTTGTTTATTATGATTGAAATTTGAATTTAGTGAGCTCATTTGTGAAATTGAAGAATAACCGGCACCAGCACCTACACCTAATGATTTAGAATTTGAATTATAACTATCCCTCCTGCTTTGCAAGATTAAATTATTTGTATTTAGTCTTA
>JAILCJ010000057.1 GCA_024680445.1 Campylobacter sp. | reverse complement strand
GGATAAAAATCTCAAACAGAGAAACCAAATTTAAAATACAAATTTGATAATTTGCAAAACCAAATTTGATAAAGCAAAAAATCCACAGGGTAGCCAAACACAAATCAAATTTGATAAATTTAAAAACCAAATTTGATAAATGAAAAAATCAAATTTGATAATTTCAAAACCAAATTTGATAAATCAAACTACTTTTCTTTTATCCCAAAAACTTGCATCAAATTTTCATAAAAATCTTTTAGAAAATACCCCATAGCCTTGTAAAAATGCGAACTGGCACGCGATATGATGTCATCGGCAAGGATTTTAGCGTAAGGTAAGAAAAATTTCATTATAAACTGCCTTAGCAATTCGCCTTTTTGATCGTCGAGATCGTTTCTAAGCATGGTAGCTATAAACAAAAGTTGATTCGATACAGAGCCGTTTTGCCCTAGTTTTGGCTCGAAACCGATAGCCTTATAAAATTTACCCAAATCCTCTCCGCCACCTTGGACAAAATGATCCACTTCAAAGGCTGATTTTAACGCTACAAAATCATCAGATATCACGGCTATGCTTTCTTTTTCGATAAATTTTTTGTATTCATCGTTGCCTTTGACATTTGCTTCATTATCGCTCGAAATGATCCATTTTTCAGATTTTCTCACCTGCAAAACATCGTTTATATCGATAACATCATTAAAATTTTTTGCCAAAATCACTGCGATAGCACTATAAAGTTCTGCAACTTTCAAATTATCTCCTTATATCTAAGTCTAAGCGAATTTAATACGACGGTAATCGAACTAAAACACATAGCCAATGCCCCATATACAGGACTTAACAAAATCCCAAAAAACGGGTACAACACGCCAGCTGCGATCGGGATACAAATAAGATTGTAAATAAAAGCCCAAAACAAGTTTTCTTTTATGATTGTCATGGCACTTTTGCCAAGTTTTAAAGCATCAAGAACCTTATTTAAGTCGTTTCGCACCAGCACGATATCGCCTGCTGCCTTGGCTATATCAGTGCCAGAGTTCATAGCCATGCCAACATCGGCTTGTTTTAAAGAAGGCGAGTCGTTTACTCCGTCTCCCACAAACAAAACCTTGCCAAGTTTACAAAGTTCGCTTATCTTATCAAATTTATCGCTAGGCAAAGCGTTTGCATAGTATTCATCAACTTGCAAACTTTTGGCGATAGTTTTAACGACATTTTCATTATCGCCAGAAAGCATGATGGTTTTTATGCCAAGATTTTTAAGATCGGATATGACCTTGGGTGATTCGTCTCTGAGCTCATCGCTAAGACTTACAAAGCCCAAAAATTCGCCATTATTAGCAAACAATACCACGCCCTCGCCTCGCGAATTTGCCTCGGATATTTTTTGCTTAGCAAACTCGTCTATCACGATATTTTGCTCACTCATCAATTTTTCGTTGCCTATAAACAAAGCATTGTTTTCATCTTTTGCACTTATGCCAAGGCCGACTAAATTTTTAAACTCAAATTTATTTGGCACAAATTTTATGCCACGATTTTTTACATATCTAACTATGGCTTTTGATATAGGGTGTTCGCTAAGTCTTTCAACGCTTGCTAACAAAGCCAACTCGTCATCATTAAGCGTGCTTGAAAGCACTTCTATCTGACCTTTGCTAAGGGTGCCAGTTTTATCAAATACAGCAAATTTAACATCTTTTATGATCTCGATGACTTCTGGATTTTTTATGAGAATTCCGCTTTTTGCACCACGAGCAAGAGCCGAAATGATACCAATAGGCGTTGCCAAACCCAAAGCACACGGACAAGAAATGATAAGCACACAAACAGCACTAAGCAAGGCATGGGTCAAATTTTGAGTAAAAATCATCCACACAACAAAGGTTAGACAAGCTATGGCTATGACGCTTGGCACAAAAATATTTGAAATTTTATCAGCCAAACGAGAAATAGGCATCTTTTTGGTGCTAGCATCGCTTAAAAGCATTAAAATTTGTGCTATCAAAGACTGAGAAACAGGTTTATTTACCCTAACATTTATGTAGCCGCTAGTTACCACGCCACCAGCATAAATCAAATCGCCACTTTGTTTATAAACTGGCAAACTCTCGCCCGTAAGCGTCGAGGTATCTATCTCGGCACCACCTTGAACTATCACGCCATCGCAAGCTATGTTAAAACCGCTTTTTAGCATCACAACATCGCCGACTTTAAGCTCGCTTGCTGGTATCTCTTTTGCTTCTGCGTCGCTAGTAACTAACAATGCGTTTTTTGGCATCAAATCCATCAGAGTTTTTAGATAATCACTAGCCTTTGCCTTGGATCTTTCTTCAAGAAATTTACCAAAAAGCACGAAAGTGATTATCATGCCCGGTCCAGAAAAATACATATGCTTTAACTCGCTCGGAAAAGCATCACCAAGCACAAAGACAAAAAACGAATACAAAAAAGCACTGCCCGTACCCAAAGATACAAGCACATTCATATCAAAGCTTTTATTTCTTAAAGCCCCATAAGCATGAGTAAAAAAGCTCCGTCCGCTATAAATCAGCACAAAAAGTCCAAGCACCAACATAAGTAAATTTATAGCAAAATTTGGCGTGACAAACATTTCAAGTGACATTATTATAATGCTTAAAACCCCAGCCACTACGCAACGTTGAAGCAAAAATTTTATATGTTTTTCACGCTTTTTTTCAAATTCTTCAACATCAAAGGCAACCTCATAACCAAGCTTTTTTATCTTGTCTATGACGCTGTCTTTTAGTGAAATATCTTTTAGCATAAACTCGCCAACGCCATTTGCGAAATTTACCTTAGCACCGCTAACGCCGTCAATCTTGCTAGTGACTCGCTCGATAGCATTTGAGCAATTTACGCAAGTCATACCAGCGATATTTAGTTTAAGCTTTTCCATATTTTGTTTTTTACCTTGATTACAACTCTTTTATGACATTAAACCCAAGCTCATCAAGCTCACTTTTTAATTTTTCTACTTTATCGTCGTTAATATCAACGCTTAGCTCACGAGGTTCGGTGCTTAAATTTATATTTATCTCACCAAATTCGCCTTCTAATGCGTTTTTGATAGTTCTAACGCAATTTGGGCAATGCACATTTGCAACTTGAAATTTTTTCATTACAGATCCTTTATGAGATGATAATATTTGTGTTTATAAAGAAGTTTTTCTTTATTAAAATGAAAGCCGAGTTTTTCGTAAAAATTTTGCACGTGAGGTTTTGTGCTATCTACTAAAAGTGAAATTTTATCAAAGCCTTTTTCTTTGGCTAATTCGCAAAGATAATTTATAAGTTTTGTTGCAATGCCTTGCGAACGATACGCCTTACAAACAGCTATACTATCTATATAAAATTCGCCCACTTCACACTCGCTTGAAAGATTAAATTTTAAATTCCTTTTAACAAAACTAGCTTTTATACTTTCATCAAGCAACGCCACCTCATCACCGCTATACGCACACGCTGCAGCCAAAATTTCACCTTTATCTTTGTAAACATAGACATTGTTATAACTTAGTCTATTTTTTTCGCATAAAAAATATTCATGCAAAATTTCATCACTTTTTGCTTCATCTATACAAGCACTTAAATGATAAGCCGCATCTTCGATAGCAAGTTTAAGCAAAGCGATACATTTATCTGCATCTTGCGGTGTTGCTTTTGAAATCATAGGCGAAATTATAAAGCTTTTCTTTAAATTTTTATCAAATATTTTTATAAATTTAAGTAAGCTTTTGTATAATTGCGTATTTTAAATTTTAACAAAGGACAATAATGGGACGAGCATTTGAGTACAGAAGGGCCGCAAAAGAAGCTAGATGGGATAAAATGAGTAAGGTTTTTCCCAAACTTGCCAAGGCAATAACCGTAGCCGCAAAAGAAGGCGGAATAGACCCTGATATGAATCCAAAACTTCGTGCTGCCATAGCCGCAGCAAAGGCTGAAAATATGCCAAAAGATAACATTGACGCTGCTATAAAACGAGCAAATGGCAAAGACAGCACGGATATAAAAACGATTTTTTATGATGGCAAGGCTGCAAATGGAGTGCAAATCATAGTAGAAACCGCAACGGACAATCCAACCAGAACAGTCGCAAATGTAAAATCTATATTTCATAAAAACGGCGGAGAAATTTTACCAAGCGGAAGTTTAAGCTTTATGTTTAGCAGAAAAAGCGTTTTTGAGCTAGTAAAACCAGAACAAGATATCGATGAAATCGAACTTGAACTGATTGATTATGGACTTAGCGAACTTGAATGCAAAGACGATACGCTTTATGTTTATGGGGATTATACAAGTTTTGGCACACTAAGCGAAGGTATCGATAAAATGGGGCTTGAACTCAAAAAAGGCACACTAGAATACATAGCAAACCAAAGCATAAGTTTAAGCGAAGAACAAATGCAAGAGGTAGAAAAATTACTCGACAAACTCGAAGATGACGACGATGTCCAAGCAGTTTATACAAATATCGAGTAAGGAGAAAAAATGGCAAAAAAGCTAAAAGTTTATGACATAAACCTTGACGAACTTAGAAAAGACGCCTATGCTATCTTGCATACAGAAAAAGGCGATATGAGATTTGCACTTTTTCCTGACGAAGCACCGCAAGCCGTTGCAAATTTTGTTTATCTTATAAAAAGTGGCTTTTATAATGGTTTGACTTTTCACAGGGTTATATCAAATTTTGTTATCCAAGGCGGTTGCCCTGATGGTACTGGCATGGGTGGACCGGGATACCGCATAAAATGCGAATGTGACAATCAAAATGTTCGCCACGAAAGAGGCACTTTAAGCATGGCACACGCCGGACGCGATACTGGCGGCTCACAATTTTTTGTTTGCCATAGCCCTCAACC
>JAILCJ010000032.1 GCA_024680445.1 Campylobacter sp. | reverse complement strand
TTTATAAATATCGATAGAATTTATGGCTTCAAGCCCCAGTTTTTTAGCTTCATTTATGGCTTTTGTAACGCAAGAGTATTCATCAAATTTGGATTTTATCCATGCGATTTGTTCGGAATTTAGCTCTTTTTTGTATAAATTTTCAAGTTTTGTTTTATCATTTTGGTCTAAATTTTGATACAAATAAAGGTAAGGCAGGGTCACTTTACCTTCTTTAAAATCGTTCAAATTTGGTTTGCCTAGCGTTTTTTCATCTTGCGTGATATCTAACACATCGTCAATGATTTGAAAAGCTAGACCTAAATTTTTACCATAAATTCTAAATTTGTTTTCATCAAGTTTGGCTAAAATCGCAGCACAAACGGCTGTGGCTTCTATCAAAACAGCGGTTTTATAGTAAATCATATCAAGGTATTTTTGCGTGTCGGTGTTAAATTTATCTCCAAGTTTTACATCCATGAGTTCGCCAACGCTTAGTTTGCTAACAGCAGATGAGAGTTCTTGTGCGATTTGGGGTGAAAATTTGCTAAGTTCAAAAAATCCCTTAGAGTAAAGGATATCGCCCAACATAACGGCATCTTTTGTGCCAAAAATAGCGTTTATGCTCGGTTTGCCTCGTCTAAGAGTTGATTCGTCTATGACATCATCGTGGAGCAAACTTGCAAGGTGAATAAGCTCGATAATGGCACAAAGTTTATAAGCTTTTTCGTCGTTTGGAGCGATTTTTAAAAGCAATTTTGAGCGAAGTTTTTTGCCTGAACTTACTTTGCTAAACATTTCGTTTGCGTATTCATAGTTTAAATCATTTATAAAATTTTGCATTATTTCATCGATTTGTTTCATTGCGTTGCCTTTGGAGGGTCGATAAATTCGGTATCTATGCGATTACTCATATCTAAAATATCTACTTTAAATTTTGCTTTTTTGTTTTTAAATTCTAAAAATGTTACATAAAGTTTGACTTGATCTGTCGTTGGTGCGGTAAAATCGGGCAAAACTGCTTGCACAAAGCTATCTTGACCGTGTGCTAGGGATAGGACAAAATGCTTTGGATAGTGGCGAAAAAAACTTTGCATATTTATGTTTTTACTATCAAAAAGCGTCCAACGAAAGTCGAAACTATCGCGTTTTTGTGTGGCTTTTTCGGTTACAAAAACTCTGCCCCACTCATCTTTTTTAAGTTCAAAAGTATGACTTTGACTAAAAATCGGTGGAGTGGCAAAATGCGAACAAATTACAAGGCAAAGGACTAGGAAAATTTTATTCATTTGAGTTAAAAATTTCCTCTACCATAGCCCAAATTTCATTGCAATTTGTGGCGTTGTATTTGGCGGTTTGACTTATGGTGCCAAAGCCCCAGCTTACTTGAATATAAGGCATTTTTGCATTTTTGGCGGCAAGTTCGTCTTTAAGGCTATCGCCGATAAAAATTGCCTTTTTTGCACTGGTTTTTTCAGCCGAGCATAAAAGCATGCTAGGATCTGGTTTTTTTGGTATACTTTCGCTAGAACCGATGATAAAGTCAAAAAAGTCGTAAATTTCACATTTTTTTAGTATGGCTTCGAGCGTAATTTTTGGAGCATTTGACGCTAAAACTAAGGCAAAACCTGCTTGTTTGCATTTTTTTAACATTTCTATGACGCCGTCGTAAGTTTTTGCAAATTTGTCGTAGTTTTGCTTAAATTTTTTCTCAAATTCGCCCTTATTTTGCAAAGTGATCTTGCCTTCGTAAAGGTCGATAAGCCAGTTGATTTCTGGATCGTTTATGGTTTTTATAATGTAGTTTTTATCAAGCGGAGCAAGTCCTAAAATTTCTCGAATTTCATTTGTGGTTTTTTCGATGGCAACAGAGCTATCAATGAGAGTTCCGTCCATATCAAAGATCACGCTTTTCAAATTTCGTCCTTAAATTTGTTTTTGTGTTTATCTTTTTTATAATTTTTTTGATTTTTTAGCTTTAAAAGCAAATTTGCCATACGCAATAGCTCGGATTTTTCATGATTTCCCAAGAGGGCATTTACGAAATTTTCAAGCGTTTTTGTATAAACATTATCAAGATAAACAGCTTCAAGTTTTGTTAAATTTTTTTCATTTTTTTGGATTCTTAGTCTAAATTCATCCTCGTTAAAATCCGCTCGTTTTAAGCCATTTATCGCTGATTTGGCGAATTTTTCAAGAGCTCGTATATATCTAACTCGTTTTGCCTTTTCGTCTAATAAATCCATAAATTTCCAAAAATTTTTGCGATATTTTAGCAGTTTCTTGCTGAATATAATATTTTTAGTCAAATTTAAAATAAAAAATCTTTTAAAATTTTTAAGTCGATTTATGGTAGTCTTTTTGTAATTATTTTCTTAGGACTATAAAATGACAAAGATTTTAATGATAGAAGATGACCTCGAACTTGCTGAAATTTTAAGTGAATATTTACAATCACAAGGCATGAGTG
>JAILCJ010000030.1 GCA_024680445.1 Campylobacter sp. | reverse complement strand
CCCAAAAACTCCCTTCTGGTGTATCCATGACATTTATACCTTGCTCGTTTAACTCGGCTCGTATTTGGTCGCAAAGTGCGAAATTTTTTGCCTTTTTTGCCTCGTTTCTTTGAGCAATCAAGGCGTTTATTCGTTCTTTTTCTTCTTCGCTTATACCAAATTTGAAATACTCAAAACTATCATTTTGCCCGAAACCAAAAAGCTCACCCACAAAGTCCAAAGTCGCCAAAATTTCACCCTTTGCAAGTTTATCTTTTGGATTCATATCTAGTTTTTCATTAGCACTTTTTATGTATTCATCTAGCACGCCAAGTGCTTTTGAAGTGTTTAAATCATCACTAAGAGCGTTTAGAATTTCGCTTTTAAAATTTTCATTTATGGCTGTGATTTTTGATGAAAAAACTCGCTTTTTAAGGCGATAAAGCTTATCAAGTCTTTTTTTAGACGCCTCTAAATCGTTCAAAGAGTAGTTAAAATTCGCTCGATAATGGCTAGTTAGCAAGTAAAATCTAAGCACTTCGCCATGATAAAGTTTCAAAGCGTCCTTTATAAAAAAGCTATTGTTTAAACTTTTACTCATTTTTTCGTTGTTTATCTGGATAAAGCCGTTATGCATCCAGTATTTAGCAAGTTCTTTATGCTCGGCACATCTGCACTGTGCCGCCTCGTTTTCGTGGTGCGGAAAGAGCAAATCCATGCCACCAGCGTGGATATCGCAAAAAAACTCATCGCCGTCATCAAAAAATTGTTTTATCATGGCTACGCACTCTGTGTGCCAACCGGGTCTGCCCCTGCCAAATGGGCTTTCATACCAGTTTTCATCAAATTTCCAAAGCACAAAGTCCTTTTCATCGTGCTTGTTTTCGTTCGCATTTACCCTTGCGATAGTTTGCAAATCATCGCTTTTACCGCTTAAACTTAGATAGGCATGATCTAGTTTGCTATCAAAATACACCCCGTCATCAAGCTTATATGCAAAGCCTTGTTTTAAAAGATTTTGTATATAATCTATCATTTGTTTAAGGCAATTTGTAGCACGTGGTTTTATATCTGGTTCTAAGATATTTAGGGCTTTCATATCGTTTTCGTAGCTTTGTATGTAGCGGTTTGTGATATTTTCTAAACTTTCACCACTTTGGCTCATTTTTTTTAAAATTTTATCGTCTATATCGGTGTAGTTTCGCATAAATTTGACTTTATAGCCAAGTGCTAGTAAGGTGCGTCTAAGCATGTCAAAACTAAGTGCGCTTTTTGCGTGTCCAAGGTGAGCGTCATCATAAACCGTTGGGCCGCAAAGGTAGATTTTAACGACTTCGCCCATGGGTTCAAATTTGATTTTTTCTTTTTTCACGCTGTCATAAATTAACATAAAAAATTTCCTTTAAATATATAAGTAAAAATGCAAAAAATACCAAAAAAACTGCTAAAAATGCTAAAAATTTGAGCCGTATTATAGCCAAAAATCGCCCAAAGCCAAATTCCTTTATATAAAGTCCAAGCGATATCACGCCACCAAGCGAACTAGCCAAAGCAAGACCAGCCGCCCCGTAAAATTGCATCAAAATAACAGCCATTATAACATTGCAAACAAGGGTGATAACGGCGATTTTAGCGGCGATTTTTTGTTTTAGCTTGGCATAAAGCCAAAGAGAGAAAATTTTGCTAAGGCCAAAAGGCACGAGTCCTATGAGATATGCCGATAAAACCAGCGAACACTCTATGGTATTAGTGTGAGTAAAATTTCCACGCTCAAAAAGTAGCCAAATGATAGGTTCGGCTAAAATTATGCCTCCTAGCGTCGAAGCACTAAGGGTAAAAGATAAAATTTCAAAGCTTTTTCGCGTAAAAATCATGGCATTTGTTTCGTCATTTGCCTTTAAAAGCTTAGTGATTTTTGGAAATAAAGCCTGAGATAAAGCGATAGCAAAAATGGCAAGCGGGAGCTGAAAAATTCGGTTTGCGTAAAAAAGATAAGTTATGCTACCGCTAAGCAAAAAACTTGCTAGCCAAGTATCCATAAAAGCACTGATTTGCATGGCTGATGAACCAAGCAAACCATGATAAAAATTCACAAAAAAACCTTTGGAATTTGCCCTCTCACCCTTTATAAATTTGTAAATTCCACCGCTAAATATGCCAAAAATTCTTTTGACTTTTAGGGCGATTATATGAGCTAAAATCTGCAAAATTCCGCCCATTACAACGCCATAACTAAGATAGTAAGCAACTTCTTTTTCACTTTTGCCACGAGCCAGTATCAAAGCACAAATCATAGCCAAATTTAACAAAGCCGTGCTAAAAGCCGTGGTCGCAAAATGCCCTTTATACTGCAAAAGCGAAGCAAAAAATGTAACTATGTAAATTAGCCCAAGATAGTAAAAATTTATGCGAACAAGAGGAGCGGCTTCGTTTATGTTTTCGCTACTAAGTCCGGTGGCTATGATATTTACAAAAAAAGGCGTGAAAAGATTTACCAAAAGCGTTAAAATGCCTATCAAAGTTAAAAATTTGATGAAAATTTCAGCACTAAAAACTGATTTTTTTGAAGTTTTTGCGTAATTTGGTAAAAAAGCCTGACTAAACGCACCTTCTCCAAAAATTCGTCTAAACAAATTTGGAATTTTAAAGGCTATAAAAAAAATATCGCTAAATATCCCAGCCCCAAGTATAGCAGCGGTTAAAATATCACGAACT
>JAILCJ010000005.1 GCA_024680445.1 Campylobacter sp. | reverse complement strand
AAATTTGATAAATTTCAAAGTCAAATTTGATAAATTCAAAACCAAATTTATATCAAATTTGATAAAAGCAAAAATCCACAGGGTAGCCAAACACAAATCAAATTTGATAATTCACAAAAGCAAATTTAAAATATCAAATTTGGTAAATTTCAAAAGCAAATTTGATACAAATTAAAGCGATCTGATCTTTGTTATCTCGTCACGCAAGGCGGCTGCTTTTTCAAATTCCAAGGCGTTTGCGGCTTTGAGCATTTGTTTTTTAAGCTCTTTGATGATTTTGGCTCTCTCGGCTGCTGGAATTTTTTCTAAGGCCTTACCTTTTTTATAAATATCGGCGTCGTCCGTGTCGTTATGCAAGCTTTCTTCGATATTTCTTGAAGCCGAATGCGGAGTGATATTGTTTGCTTTGTTGTATTCATCTTGAAGTTTTCGCCGTGCGGTCGTGATATCCATGGCTTCTTGCATAGAAGTCGTAATCTTTTTACAAAACATTATAACCTTGCCGTTGATATTTCTTGCCGCTCGTCCCATGGTTTGTATAAGGCTGGTGCGAGAACGCAAAAAGCCCTCTTTATCGGCATCCATAATGGCTATGAGCGACACTTCTGGCAAGTCAAGCCCTTCACGAAGCAAATTTATACCAACAAGCACATCAAATTCGCCATTTCTAAGTCCGCGAATCAGCTCGTTTCGCTCGATAGCATCGATATCTGAGTGCATGTATTTGACCCTTATGCCAAGCTGGGTATAATACCTCGTGAGTTCTTCTGCCATTTTTTTGGTTAAAACAGTTATCAAAACCCGTTCATTTCGTGCTATGACTTGCTTTATCGTGTCAAAAAGACTTTCTACTTGATTGTCACTATCCCTTAACTCTATCACAGGGTCTAGCAAGCCGGTTGGACGCAAAATTTGCTCGAAAACATTGCCATTTGAAAGCTCGATTTCAAACTCATTTGGAGTTGCCGAAACAAAAAGAAAATTTGCCTTTTTTGCGATAAATTCTTCAAATTTAAGAGGTCTATTATCTAAGGCTGATGGCAAACGAAAACCATAATCAACAAGGGTTTGTTTGCGTGATCTATCTCCCGCATACATACCACGAAATTGCGGTAAACTCACATGACTTTCATCAACTATGACTAAAAAATTTCCATTATTTAAAAGCTCGAAATAATCAAACATGGTGTAAGGCACCGCCCCCTCTTCAAGCCCTGTTAAATGGCGAGAATAATTTTCTATACCCTTGCACATACCAGTCGAACTTAGCATTTCAAGGTCAAATTCCACCCTTTGTTTTAAACGTTGCAATTCTACAAGTTTGCCCTCGTTTTTAAAGTATTCTAGCCTTTGAGCAAGTTCGGCTTCTATGCCTTTTATGGCTGATTTTAGCCTTTCTTCACGCACTATAAACTGGCTTGTAGCATAAAGGGTAAATTTTGATATATCTTTTATACCTTTGTTTTCTAGCACGTCAAAATGATACATGCTATCTATCTCATCGCCAAAAAATTCTATCCTTAAAGCCTCGTCACCCCAATACGCCGGATAAATATCGACCACATCGCCATTTACTCGAAAATCCCCACGGTCAAAATAAGTATCATTTCTCTTATAGCCCATATCAACAAGACGCCTTAAAAGCGAACGTTGCGAGATAGTATCGCCGACATTTAGATACTGCACCATGCCTTGATACTCGTTTGGATCGCCCAAACCATAGTTTGCCGAAACCGAAGCTATAACGATAACATCATCAAAACTAAGCAAACTTGCCGTTGCCGAAAGTCGCATACGTTCTAGTTCTTCGTTTATGGAGCTGTCTTTTTCTATAAATAAATCCTGTCTTGGTATGTAAGCTTCTGGTTGGTAATAATCATAATAGCTGATGAAATACTCAACATGATTGTTTGGAAAAAAGCCCTTAAATTCGCTGTAAAGCTGGGCGGCAAGGGATTTGTTATGTGTCATTATAAGAGTTGGCATTTTAAGCTGTTTTATCACATTTGCCATGGTAAAGGTTTTGCCGCTACCAGTTACTCCGAGTAAAGTATTGTAGCGGTTGCCAGAATTTATGCTTTTTACTATCGAAGATATAGCTTTTGCTTGGTCTGGACTTGGCTTAAATTTTGATGAAATTTCAAATTCATTTAACATTTTTATCCGATTTTTAAAAAATTTTGTGAATTTTATCGTAAAAATTTGAAATTTCTTATATAATTTTTAGGCAGTGCGTGGTAAAATATGCCTTTTAATTTCACTCAAAGGCTAAAAATGTTTGAAGATGATAAAGTATTAACTACACTCACAGGAAAAGTAAATGATTTGCTTGCTAAATACGACGAAGTCGCAAAAAGCAACGAAGAACTTCACAACCAAATCGTTACTTTAAAAGCTCAAAACGAAGCTAAAACAAATCAGATTATGCGTCTTGAAGAAGAGCTAAGCAAGAAAAACAACGAAGCAGATGATGTTTTACGCAAAATCGAAGCTGTGCTTAATAGATAATGAAACAACAAATCACGCTCACGATAGCATCTCGCGACTATGTCATAACTATCGAAGATGACGAGTTTTATCGCAGACTCGAGCGTGATCTTGGTGGTTTTAAAAATAACACAAAATTTTTAAGCCCCAAAGAACTGCTTGATTGTTTTGTTCAAACAAACTACGACAGTTACGAGGACGAGATGCATATGTTATCGCTTATCGGTGAAATAGACAAGCGTTTAAAGCAATGAGAAAAGCTTTTAGCTTGACAGAGCTAGTCTTTGCCATTATCATACTTGCTATACTTGCTGCTTTTGCGATCCCGCGTTTAAATTTTGGTAAAGAAAATGCCGAGTTAGCACAGGCAAAAATGCTGGTACAAGAAATTCGTGCAAGTATTAGCTCAAAGTACAATCAAAGCATTTTAACAAGCATACCAGCTTATCCAAATACTCTTGATGATACAGGGATTTTTGATAAAATTTTGCCTTTAAAAACCAAGCCAAAGGGTTGGGAAAAAGAAAGCGAAAACAAATACGAACTAAAAATAGATTCTCAAATTTTGCATTTTACTTATGATCCAAAAAATGGCGAATTTGAGTGCGATTTTAGCAATAAACTTTGCGAACAATTTAATTAATGCACTACTACAAAGTTAGCCTAAACGGTAAAAATTTACCAAGCCTTACTTATCAAAGCGATGTTTTTATAGCCCCATACACCGCTGTTATCGTGCCGGTTCTTAACAAGCCAAACCTTGCTTATGTCATAAAAGAGTGCGAAAAACCAGAGTTTAAAACCTTAGAAATTTCAGAAATTTTGGACTTAAAACTCAACAAATTTCAAGAACTTTTGGCGGAATTTATAAGTTATTATTACACTTGTAAGCTTGGCATTTCGCTAAATTTGTTTGAAGCAAGTTCGGGCGAAACACAGATCAAAAAAAGCACTTTTGGACAAATGCCAAAACTTAGCGAAAATCAAAATTTAGCTTTGGATTTTACCCAAAAACACAAAATTTCACTTATATTTGGCGATACAGGTAGCGGAAAAAGCGAAATTTATATCTGTGCGATAGAAAAAATTTTAAGCAAGGATAAACAAGCCTTGCTTTTAATGCCAGAAATTTCGCTTACTCCGCAAATGCAAAAACGTTTGGAGAAATATTTTGGCTCGGCAGTTGCGATATGGCACTCAAAGGTCAGCAAAAAACGTAAAAGCGAGATCTTGCAAGGGCTAAAAAGTGGCGATATAAAACTGATAGCTGGTGCAAGGTCGGCACTTTTTTTACCGCTTGATCGCCTTGCTTTGATAGTTGTAGACGAAGAGCACGATGACAGCTATAAAAGCACAGGTTCTAAACCGCACTACAACGCAAGGGATTTGGCTATATATCTAGCAAGTAAATTTGATATAAAAATCATACTTGGTTCGGCTACTCCAAGCATTAACACTGTTTATAAACAGCCGACTTTTAGGCTAAAAGGCACATTTTTTGAGTCTAAAAAAACTTATATTTTTGACGAGAGTCAAAGGGGTTTGAGCCAAAGGATAAAAAGCGAAATTTTAAAAAGTTTAACCGCCAAAAAACAAGCCGTTGTATTTTTGCCTACAAGGGCAAATTTTAAATTTATGCTTTGTAAAAATTGCGGTGAGATCATAAAATGCCCATTTTGTAGCGTCGGCATGAGTTATTATAAAAAAGAAAATGTCTTAAAATGTCAATATTGTGAGCTAAAACTACCGGTGCCAAAACTTTGCGATACTTGCCAAAGCGAGATGATAGAGGCGAAAAAAATCGGCACAAGTGAGCTTGTAGCCGAGCTTAGCGAGGAATTCGCTACGGCTAGGATAGCCAAATTTGATAGGGACGATATAACCACACAAGCCAAGCTTGTAAAAACGCTCAAAGACTTTAATGACGGCAAGATCGATATCCTTGTTGGTACGCAAATGCTAAGCAAGGGGCATGACTATCACAATGTAGATCTAGCCGTTATCATGGGGGCTGATGAGTTGTTGGCATATCCGGAGTATAAAGCCAGAGAAAAAACCCTTGCCCTTGCCATGCAAGTTGCCGGTCGTGCTGGTCGTGCCGGTGAAGGTCGAGTGGTGATTCAAAGCCAGCAAAGGGAATTTTTCGAGGCATTTTTAAATGATTATGATAGTTTTATCGAGGACGAAAAAGCCTTTCGAGATCCGCTTTATCCGCCATTTGTACGCATGTTAAGACTTTTGATATCGCACAAGAACGACACTAGCGCTAAAAAAGAGCTAGATAGCAAAGTACAAATCATAAAAGAGCTAAATTTAAATGTCAAAATTATCGGATACGGCAAATGTGGCATAGAAAGACTACACGATAAATTTCGCTATGAAATTTTACTCCGCTCAACTTCTTACACGGCTTTGATTAAAATAGCAAATGCTTGTATCAGCAAATTTTGCGATGCGGATATGGATCCGATAAGTTTTTCATAAAATTATGACCTATAACAAATTTAACAAAATTTAAATTTATTTTTGTTTTGTTATTTTATACAAAAAGCTAAAAATTTCGGCGACAGCTTTATATAAATTTGGCGGAATTTCTTGATTTATCTCAACCTTGCTTAAAACTTCGATAAGATCGGGATCGTGTTTGATAGGTATATCATACTGCTCGGCTAAACGCAAGATATTATTTGCAACTTCACCCTTGCCACTAGCGATAACCTTTGGAGCATTATCTTTGGCTTTGTTATATCCTAATGCAACAGCTTTTTTCTTTATATTATCAAGCATTTTTCCTCATTTTTGCAAAAAATTTACAACTATAACTTCGTCTGATTTGATTAAAACTTTACGTTTTTTAAAAATTTTTCACTAAAAAATCACACCAAGTCAAACTATAAATCAAAAAATTGCGTATTTTACGCCAAGAGTGTAGCACATCAAACTAGCGACACCAGCTACAAAACCAGCGACGATATCATCGCCCATAACGCCAAGTCCGCCTTTGACATTTCTATCAATTCGCCCTATTATTGACGGTTTTGTGATATCAAAAATCCTAAAAAATACTAGCGAAAGTAACATTTGCGTAAGAGTTTGACCGCTTATAACAAAAGCCAACCAAACACCGGCAACTTCGTCTATGACTATGCATGATTGATCGTGAGTTGCGGTTTTTGCTTCATAGCTATCAATGATGCTAATGCTTATCAAAGTAAGCAAAATAGTTGCCAAACAAAGCGTTGTGGTCGTAAAATACATCAGTATAAAATATCCCACAACTGCCCCTGCTATCGAGCCAAAAGTGCCGGGTGCCTTTGGTGCAAGTCCGACGCCAAAAAAGGTTAAAAAAAGTTTTTGTAAATCCATAAATTTCACCTATTTTTATATAAAATTTGATATTTTTTAGCATTTTTTAGCAAAAAAATATCAAATTTGATTTGTTAATAAAATTATCAAATTTGATTTAAGCAAGCCCATAAATTCGCCTATCTCATCGATGAAGTTTGATAAAGTTTCATGAGTTCATAGTAAAAATCTATGTCTGTTCGCGGTTCTAAAAGTCCAGAATTTGCAAACAAATCATCGCAAAGTTGCTGAATATCTTCAAAGCGATTTGGGTGAAGTTTGCTAAGGATAAAGGCTGAAAGCTCCGGTCGCATAAGTATTGCCGGTGGCATGATACCTTTAAAAAGCAATTCTTTTATGGTTCTTGAAAGATAGCGAATATGATGATGTGCGCCATGAGGGCAATTTTTGGTGCTGACAAGGGTTTTGCATTGATTACAATACACAAGTTCTGGTAAAACGATAGTTTCCATATTTAGGCTTTTTGCGTGCTCGTCAAGGACGGTGTGAATTTGGTTTTGATCGTAAAAAACGCCCATACTGCCATGATTTTGACCGACTACAAGTTTTGTAACGCCAAGTCTATGTGCGGCTATGCACTCAAGTTTTGGATTTTGGTGTGAGCTAAATAAATTTGTGTTTTTAAAAGGCATAACAAGCACTTTTTTTGGCGGTAAATAAGTCTGGATAAAATGTTCGATAAGCTCGCGTCTAAGGTCGAAATTTAAGTGATTATCCTCATAACTTTGTAGCAAGAAAATCACGACAAGATCGGCTTTGTCTATGGTCATGCGAACTATTCTTTCATGGGCTCGGTTAAAAGGATCTGCCGTTAACATAAGGGCGGTTATCTTTTTAACATTTTGCTCTTTTTTGATGAGTTCAAGCTCGGCTTTGACCTTGCTAACATTATCAAGATAAAGCTCGAATTCGCCAGAAATTGCAACCTTGCCACAACAAACCTGTGAAACTTCACTTTTAACAAAAATGTTTATTTTAGAGTATTCTTTTTTCATCTCAAAAACGCTAGAAATTTTTATCTCTCCAACCTTTTCGTTTTCAAAATACAACTCCAAAATATCGCCTTTTTTAAGATCAAATTCTTGAATAGACGGCGGTGCAAAAACAAAGGCATAAGGCAAAGCCTCGCCGTTTATAGTGCCTTTTTTTATGACTTCGTTAATTTGTTTTTCATCCATCAAGGCATTAAATTCCGAAAACATTTTGTTTTTTATGAGTTCTAAAGTGCCTAAACTTTGTTTTGAAATTTGTATGCTATTTTTTCTTTGCGATTTCATATTTTTTTCTTTTCTCCCAAAGTGATTTACGTGAAATTCCAAGCCTTTTTGATAGCTCAGTATCAGGCAAACGGTCTTGATAAGTGCTGATGACATGTTTTATGTATTCATCAATAGTAGCGATCTCATCTATGCTAAACGCTTTTTCGCCTTGTGCGATATTTACGCTTTCAAATGGTGAGTGTTGTTCGAAATTGTTTGTTGATAGTATGATGTGTTTTTTTCTACAGGTCTCAAACAAAACTTCTCTTTCAACTTCGCTCAAATTATGGATAGAACTGATATATATTAGATCGGTTTTTGCCGCTTTTAGCTCGGCTTTTACTTGATCGAGAGAATTTGCAAATATTAAAGTACAAGCAATATCATTTTGACGAGTGTATTCAAAAACAAATTTATCTGCGTAACCTTGTTTTGGCACACGGAGCAATAAAGGCAATTTAAAACGTTTGAAATCTTGCTCGCCGATACTAAAATTTTTCAAAAAATTTTCAATGTAGGATTGCTGAAATTTTAAGCTGTATTTTGTTTGACGGTATTTTTCGAAGTGATTTATCTTGCGGATAAGTTCTTCTATCATAAAAGGCTTTTGTATGTAGTCGTTCGCACCGGCTTGAAGTGGGTATAAAACCGTATCGCTACTGATATAAGCGATAAGCAAAATAATAATGCTATATTTAAACTTTTCGATAACTGGGTAAAAGTCTTGCCCGTTCATCGTGGTTGAAAGCAAAACTACATCATAGTTTTCACCTTTTAACGCCTCTTTAACACTACTTGATATCTCGCATTCATGCCCCAAATCACTAAGTTTTGAGGCTATGGACCCGGCAAGATAAATTTCGTGCTCAACTATAAGTATTCTCATTTTTTCATCCAATCATAGTATTTTAAACTCGCATTTGCTATCGTCGCTATGCCTTCTTTGCGTCCGACGAAACCGAGTTTTTCAGTCGTTGTTGCTTTAACATTTATGCGGTGCGGTAAAACACCCAAAGTTTTTGCTATTTTTTGCTCCATTTCTTGTTTAAATGGCGAAATTTTCGGCTCTTGTGCCATTATCGTAATGTCTGCATTTACAAGTTCAAAACCAAGTGATAAAACCTTTTTATAAACTTCTTGTAAAAGCAAAACCGAACTAATGCCCTTAAATTTGTCATCGCTATCAGGGAAATGTTCGCCTATATCTCCAAGTCCAGCCGCCCCTAAAATCGCATCACAAAGTGCATGAAGTGCGACATCACCGTCACTATGAGCTTTAAGTCCCTTGCTATGTTGAATCTTTATGCCACCAAGCCAAAGTTCGTGTCCTTTTTCAAATTCATGCACATCAAAGCCAGTGCCAGTAAAAAATTCTACCGCTGGTGCAGGCAAATCAAGCTTTTTAAGATCGTTTAAAGTCGTGATCTTTCTAGCCATATCATCGCCTTCGATTTGCCAAATTTTACCGCCGTTTGCAACTATGGCAGAACTTTCATCTGTATAAAGATTCGAAGTTTCTAAGGCTGTGCGTAAAATTTCTGTTTGTGAAAGTTGTGGGGTTTGAACAAGTTTAAGCATGCTTCTATCTACGCATTTATCGCCAAGATAACTAGTATCAGGCACGCCAAGCACTGGAATAACGCACTCTGCAAGAGTAGCGGCATTTATTATCTTGAAAAACAAATCATGACTGATGAGCGGTCTTGCTATATCGCTTACAAGCACATATTCGCTTTTAACGATACTAAGTGCGTTTTTTAGGCTTTCTTGACGAGTTTCGCCACCACGAATAAAGTTAAATTCCGGTGCAAATTTTTTCATATATTCGCACTCTTTGCTAACAACTATAATCTCACGAAAAGCGTAAAATGAACTTAGATTTTTGCTCGCATAAAGCCAAAGTGGTTGCTTATCTATGCGTAGCCATTGTTTTTTAACTGGCAGTTCAAATCTTGAAGATTCGCCAGCACCAAGCATGATAAGTGTAATATCAAGCAAAATTTATCCTTAGTAAAGCATTAAAGTTTCATTTTGGATAGCAATTTTTTAAATATTTTTACCAAAATGTTACGAAATTATACACTTATAAAGCTTTTTTTTGCCTTTTATCGACTATTTTTTGCTAAAAAATAAATTTTATTTTTCAAAACAAATTTTGTGCAAAATTTACTCACTTAAAAACTTATTATTAAGATAAATGCAGATATAATTCGAGAAAATTTTCACTAAAAAAGGATAAAAATGTTAAGCAAAGACGAAATTATCGAGCGTTTAAAGGCCGTTATATATCCGGGATTTGAAAAAAATATCGTTGAATACGGCTTTGTAAAAAATGTACAGGGTGGCGAAAACATAAAAATCGATATAGAAATCGTAAGCTCAAACCCAGATGTCGCAAAAGAGATAAAAACCGATATCATGCGAGTTTTGGGCGGTGCAAACGCTGAAATAAACATTATCCAGCCACATATCCCAGAAGAAAAAAGCAATACCATGAGCGGTAAAAACATCGCTCCGCAAATCAAAAATTTTGTCATGGTAAGTTCTGGCAAAGGTGGCGTCGGCAAATCAACAACGACCCTAAATTTGGCTATTAGCATGGCAAAACTTGGTAAAAAAGTCGGACTTCTTGACGCTGACATTTACGGCCCAAATATCCCGCGTATGCTCGGCGAAACCGCCACTCAACCCCAAGTCGTTTCGCAAAAAATCCGCCCTATTTTGAGCCACGGCATAGAAATGATGAGCATGGGCGTGCTAATGGAAGAAGGTGCGAGCCTTATCTGGCGTGGTTCTATGATAATGAAAGTCATCGAACAACTCCTAAAAGACGTGCTTTGGAGCGAACTTGATGTGCTATTTTTGGATATGCCTCCGGGCACCGGCGACGCCCAACTCACCCTCGCTCAAAGCGTGCCAGTAACGGCTGGCGTGTGCGTTACAACCCCGCAAATCGTAGCCCTTGACGATAGCAAACGCGGACTTGATATGTTTGAAAAACTTCACATCCCTATCGCCGGAATAGTCGAAAACATGAGCGGTTTCATCTGCCCTGAAAGCGGTAAAGAGTACGATATTTTCGGCAAAGGCACGGCACAAGAACTCGCCGAAGCTTACGCCACGCAAGTTTTAGCCCAAATCCCTATCGAACCTAGCATTAGAGTCGGCGGCGACAGTGGAAAACCGGTTAGTTTTTACGAGCCAAACAGCCAAAGTGCGATTCGCTATGACAAGGCGGCTGCAAAACTTTGGGAAATGCTTGAAAAGATAAACTCAAACGGCGGCGGCGACAACTCACAAATCCAACCAAAATAAACTTTTTTTTGCAAATTTAGCTCAAATTTGAGTTTAAATTTGCAAAATTTCACCACTTTTCAAACTCAAATTTACTTTGAAATTTCTTTTTTTAAATCATCAAATTTGATATTTTAAATTTGCTTTTATGAATTATCAAATTTGCTTCTGTAAATTATCAAATTTGACTTTGAAATTCATCAAATTTGATTTGTATTTTGGCTACTCTGTGGATTTTTTCTTTTATCAAATTTAGCTCAAATTTGGTTTATAATTTATCA